>CAVLBP010000041.1:0-18926 GCA_963661325.1 bacterium | reverse complement strand
GGTTTTAAAGTTGGTCTGATCGGTACGATCGAAGCCATCATCGGTGATGAGAAGATCCCTGCCAATAATACGACACCGGAATCCTATGTGGTGCAGGAGTATTTCCGCAAGATGCTGGACGCCGGTTGTGGCTATGCGGTCATGGAAGTATCTTCTCAGGGGCTTATGATGCATCGCGTGGATGGCTTTACCTTTGACGTCGGCATCTTCACCAATATCGAACCGGATCATATCGGACCAAATGAGCATGCTTCTTTTGAGGAATATTTACAGTGCAAGGCTCTCCTTTTTCAGAAGTGCCGCTTGGGTATTGTCAATGCGGATGATGCCCATGTGGAGGCTATTTTAAAGAACCATACCTGTCAGGTGCAGACCTATGGATTTTCAGAAAATGCAGATATTCGTGCTACTGACATGAAATTGGTGCGAAAGGGCGGTCACTTAGGCGTCGCCTATCATGTGAGCGGTCTTTTGGAGGGCGATATCGAGACCAGTGTACCGGGACGTTTTAGTGTATATAACTCTCTGACGGCAGTGGCTATCTGCAATCATTATGGTGTGGATATGGAAGTCATGAAAAAGGCACTTTTGAATGCTTCTGTCAAAGGACGTATTGAACTGGTGCATGTATCCGATGACTTTACGCTGATGATCGACTACGCCCACAATGCCATGAGTCTGGAAAGTCTGCTTACGACCTTAAAAGAATATGAACCGGGCAGATTGGTATGCCTCTTTGGCTGTGGTGGCAACCGTTCCAAGTTGCGTCGCTATGAGATGGGCGAGGTGTCCGGCAAGTTGGCAGATCTGACGATCATCACGTCCGACAATCCGCGTTTTGAAGAACCGCAGGCAATCATTGATGACATCAAGACCGGCATCGGCAAAACCGACGGCAAGTATATTGAGATCATCGACCGGAAAGAAGCCATCCGCTATGCGATCTCACATGGACAGCCGGGTGATATCATTGTCTTAGCGGGCAAGGGACACGAAGATTACCAGGAGATCAAAGGAAAGAAGTATCCGATGGATGAACGTGTTCTGATCGCGGAAGTATTAGAAGAATTAGGCTGGAAGAAATAATTTTTACAGAAGGAAAGACAGATGTTGTATGGTGACGTGATAATCGACATATCACTGGAAAAACTGGATAAGACCTTTCAATATGAGATCCCGGAACATTTGCGGGAAACCGTACAGATTGGAAGCCGCGTCGTGATCCCCTTTGGCAGTGGCAAAAGGCGCATTACGGGATATGTGGTCGATATGTCCACGGAGCCAAAGATTGATGCTGGGCGGATCAAACCCATCCTTGGTGTGTCAAAGGATAGCATTGCCGTGGAATCGCAGTTGATCGCGCTGGCAGCCTGGATCCGCCGCAACTATGGATGTACCATGAATCAGGCATTAAAGACGGTCATTCCCATCAAGAAAAAAGAGGCAGGCAAGGAAAAAAAGACAGTCACATTTCTTCTGACGCAGGAGCAGGCGCGGGATGAACTCTCTACTCTGCTAGCCAGAAAACGGCATAGTCAGGCAAAGGAGAAACTTTTGCGGACTTTGATGGAAAAGTCTGCCCTGCCTTGGGAGGACATCACAGGCAAAATGCAGATCCCGGCGACCGTTATCCGTGATTTTGAAAAAAATGGCTGGGTGCGGATCGATGCTGAGCGTGCCTATCGAAATCCCCTTCCGGCAACAACGGAAGAGGAAAGACCGATCGTCCTCAGTCCGGCACAAAGGGAAGCAGTTTCGCACATTACACAGGATATGGAAGCGGGCAGGCTGGGAACCTATCTTTTGTATGGGGTGACCGGCAGTGGAAAGACGCAGGTCTATATGGAACTCATTGCAAAGACTTTGGCGAGCGGAAAAAGTGCCATTGTCCTGATCCCGGAGATCGCACTGACCTATCAGACCCTGATGCGTTTTTATCAGCGTTTTGGCAATCAGGTATCGATCATGAATTCCCGTATGTCGCCGGGAGAACGCTTTGACCAGTACGAGCGGGCAAAAAAGGGAGATATCCGCATTATGATAGGACCACGGAGCGCTTTGTTCACACCTTTTTCCAATTTAGGGCTTATCATTATAGATGAGGAACACGAACCTTCCTATAAGAGTGAGACCATTCCAAGGTATCACGCCAGAGAGACAGCGATCGCAAGGGCAAATATGCAGGGGGCAAGTGTGGTCTTGGGATCCGCGACACCATCAGTGGAGTCTTTTGCCAAGGCAAAGAGCGGAGAGTATACCCTTTTGACCTTGCCTGACCGCATATCGGGACGGACGCTGCCGACCTGTGAGATCGTTGACCTGCGTGCGGAATTGCGGCAGGGCAACCGTTCGATCCTATCGCGAAGATTACAGGAATTGATGGCGGACCGCCTACAGAAAAAAGAGCAGATCATGCTTTTTGTCAACAGGAGAGGGCTGGCAGGCTTCGTTTCTTGCAGAGCCTGTGGGCATGTGATAAAATGTCCCCATTGTGACGTTTCACTGAGTCTGCACCGCGGGGATGTCCTACGCTGTCATTATTGTGGCTATGAGACGAGAAAACCGGTGGTCTGTCCGTCCTGTGGCTCCAAATATATTGGTGGCTTTAAGGCGGGCACGCAAAAGTTTGAGGAGGTCGTCAGACAGACTTTCCCGACGGCGCGCGTTCTGCGCATGGATACGGATACGACGCGCGGAAAGAACGGACATCAGGAGATTTTAGATGCCTTTCGCAGAGGACAGGCGGATATTTTGATCGGGACGCAGATGATCGTCAAGGGACATGATTTCCCAAACGTGACCTTAGTCGGTGTGCTGGCAGCAGACCTATCGCTCAATTCCAGTGATTTTCACAGTGGAGAGCGCACTTTTCAACTTTTGACACAGGCAGCAGGCAGAGCGGGCAGGGGCGACATTCCGGGCAATGTCGTGATGCAGACTTATCAGCCGACCCATTACAGCATACTTGCTGCAAAAGATCAGGATTACGAGGCGTTTTATGAGGAAGAGATTGCCTACCGCGAGTTGATGGACTATCCACCGGCGGCGCATATGCTTCTGATCCTCATCACTTCCGAAAAGGAAGAAGAGGCAGACCGATGTGCCAAGGCTCTGGCAGACTTGATCGGACAAAATGCACCGCAGATCCGGTGCTTAGGTCCATCGGATGCCGTCGTGTCAAAGGTCAGGGATATATACAAAAAAGTGATCTACTGCAAGCATAAGGACTATGAGCAGTTGATCGGGATAAAAGATCGCATTGCGCAGGCTATACAGACGGATGCGGAATTTGCAAAAGTAATGGTCTGGTTCGATTTTGATCCAATGAATCAGGCGTAATTTTATAGAAAGAGGGATAATTTTATGGCAATCAGACAGATTAGAGTACAGGGAGACGACGTTTTGACAAAGGTATGTCGTCCGGTAAAGGAGATCACACCAAGGATCGCAACCTTGATCGAGGATATGATCGACACCATGTATGAATACGACGGTGTAGGTCTTGCAGCACCGCAGGTGGGTGTTCTGCGCAGGATCGCAGTGATCGATGTTGGGGATGGCCCGATCGTTTTGGTTAATCCGGAAGTGCTTGAGACATCCGGTTCCCAGACAGGAGAGGAAGGCTGTTTATCCCTTCCGGGCAAATCCGGTCAGGTTACCCGTCCGAATTATGCCAAGGTGCATGCTTTCAATGAAAATATGGAAGAATATGAGGTGGAGGGCGAAGAACTTTTAGCCAGAGCCCTTTTACATGAGATTGACCATCTGGACGGACATATGTATACCGAAAAGGTGGAAGGCAATCTGCATGATGTAAACTATGAAGAAGAGGAAGCATAGAGGAGAACTGGAATGAAAGTTGTTTTTATGGGAACACCGGATTTCGCGGTAGCGACGGTGGATGCCATCGCAAAGGCAGGACATGAGATCGTGCTGGTGGTGACGCAGCCGGATAAGCCTAAGGGCAGGGGTAAGGAAATGCAGTTTCCGGCAGTCAAGACCTGGGCTGTGGAACATGATATTCCGGTCTGCCAGCCAAAGCGTATCCGCGAACCGGAGGCAGTGGAAGTCCTGAAAAAACAGGATGCGGATATTTTCATCGTAGCAGCCTTTGGGCAGATCCTTCCAAAGGAAGTCTTGGAAATTCCTCCACTTGGCTGTGTCAATGTGCATGCTTCTCTTTTGCCAAAATATCGTGGTGCAGCCCCGATCCAATGGGCGGTTATGAATGGCGATGAGGTCAGCGGCGTGACGACCATGCAGATGGGTGTCGGCTTGGATGATGGCGACATGCTTTTAAAAGAGGAAGTCAGACTTGCAGCCGATGAGACCGGCGGAAGCCTCTTTGATAAATTGGCGATCGTCGGCGGAGAACTTTGCGTTAAGACCATGGAAGAGCTCGCAGCAGGCACGATCAGGCCTGTTCCGCAGGAGGAAGCGGAAGCGACCCATGTCGGCATGATCAAAAAGAGCATGGGGGATCTTGATTTTACAAGAAGTGCTGTCGAACTGGAGCGTCTGGTGAGAGGTCTGAACCCTTGGCCGAGTGCTTATACCCATCTGGGCAATAAGACCTTGAAGGTCTGGAAGGCATGCGTGGAGAAAAATATCGACACGGATGCAGTGCCGGGACAGGTGGTAACGGCAGATGCAGATGGCATCGCGGTCGCTACCGGGGACGGACTCTTTGTGATGGAGGAGATCCAGTTGGAAGGCAAAAGACGTATGCCTGCCGCAGATTTCCTGCGAGGCCGCGACATCCCGGTTGGCACGCTTTTAGGGACAACGTAGTTAATATTTATAAAGGAGCAAAATTATGTACGGATATTATGGATTTTACTGGGATCCGACCTACTACCTGGTCGTCATCGGAGCCATCATCTGCCTGATCGCATCAGCGCGGGTCAAAGGAACTTTTAACAGATACAATCGCGTGCGCAGTGCCTCCGGCATGACGGGCGCACAGGCGGCAGAACATATGCTTCGCAGATCCGGCATCTATGATGTGACGGTGCAGCATGTATCTGGCAATCTGACGGATCATTACGATCCACGCAACAAGACCTTGAATCTATCCGATCCGGTCTACAATTCTACCAGTGTGGCAGCCATCGGTGTGGCAGCGCATGAGTGTGGGCATGCTATTCAGCATCAGCGCAACTACTTTCCATTGACTTTGCGCAGTGCCATTGTCCCGGTAGCAAATTTAGGATCGACTCTGTCCTGGCCGCTTATCATCATCGGTCTGCTCTTTAATAGCCGTATGGGTCAGACCCTTATCATGGCAGGCGTGATCGCATTTTCTCTGGCAGTTTTGTTCCAGTTGGTGACACTTCCGGTTGAATTCAATGCGTCTGCGCGAGCACTTCGCTTTTTAAATGATACGGGCATGTTATCCCATGAGGAACTCAAAGGAACGAAAAAGGTCTTAAAAGCGGCAGCACTGACCTATGTTGCAAGTGCAGCGGCAGCGATCCTGCAACTCTTACGACTGGTGCTCCTGTTTGGAGGAAATAGACGCGATGACTGATCCGAATCAAAGAGAAATCATTGTCGCTATCCTGGAAGAAGTACTGGAAGAGGGCAAATATTCCCATCTGGTACTGGGGGCGACCTTGGAAAAATATCAATACCTGTCCAAACAGCAGCGTGCTTTTATCACGCGTGTGACCCAGGGAACCATCGAGCGGCTTTTACAGATCGATGCCATTTTAGGACAGTTTGTAAAAAAGCCTAAGGTGCCAAGGATGAAACCACTCATCCGTACCGTCCTTCGCAGCAGTGTCTATCAGATCGTTTTTATGGATGCTGTGCCGGATGCGGCGGTCTGCAATGAAGCCGTCCGTATCGTGAAAAATCACGGACTTGGCGGACTTTCCGGTTTTGTCAATGGTGTACTGCGCAATATTTCAAGAAATAAGGATGGCATCACTTACAAGGGGCTTTCGGAAGCCTATTCCATGCCACAATGGATCATTGATACATGGGAAGGACAGTTTGGCGGGGAGACTACAAAGCAGATCCTAGAGGAATTGTTAGAGGAAAAGAAAACCTGTATCCGTGTCAATACCGGCAATATTTCTGTGGATGATCTGACAAAAAATCTGCGGGTGCAGGGGATTACGGTAGAGCCTTGTGAGGAGATCCCATATGCCCTTTATATTAGCGGTTATGATTATCTGCGCGGTATTCCGGAATTTCTTGCCGGAGATTTTTATATTCAGGATTTTTCCTCTATGATGGTGGCACACAGTGCCGGTATCCGGCAAGGGGATCATGTGATCGATGTCTGTGCGGCACCCGGCGGCAAGAGTCTGCATGCGGCAGAACTTTTGGCGGGCACGGGACTTGTGGAAGCAAGGGATCTTTCGGATCACAAGGTTTCCCTTTTGGAAGAAAATATCAAGCGTATGGGGCTTGCCAATATCCGGGCAGAAAAATGGGATGCGACCATCTTAAAAGAAGAGTCCATCGGGCAGGCGGATGTCGTGATTTGTGATGCGCCTTGCTCCGGGCTTGGTGTTGTGGCGAAAAAGCCGGACATCAAGTACCACATGACAAAAGAGACCCAGAAGGAGCTGGCTATATTGCAGCGTCAGATCTTGGATGTGGTCTGCGCTTATGTCAAGGCAGGCGGGACGCTCATATATTCGACCTGTACGATCTCGACGCAGGAAAACGAGGACAATGTGGCGTGGTTTTTAGAGAAACATCCGGAATTTTCTCTGGAAACAGAAAAGCAGTTTTTGCCAAAAGCAGGTAAGCAGGACGGCTTCTTTTTGGCAAAGATGAAAAAGAGATAGGAAGAAAGATGGAAGAAAAAAGAGATATCAAGTCTTTATCATATGAGGAAGTCCTGACCTTTGCAGAACAGTTGGGAGAAAAGAAATTCCGTGGCAAACAGTTGTATGAATGGATGCATGTACATAATGTGGCATCTTATGATGAGATGACCAATCTGCCAAAGAAATTCCGGGAAGTCTTAAAAGAGCAGACGACCTATACGGCATTGGAGCAGATCGATTGTCAGATTTCAAAGGAAGACGGTACGCGCAAGTATCTCTTTGCTCTAGCGGACGGCAACATGGTGGAAAGTGTTCTGATGCGCTATCATCATGGCAATTCAGTCTGTGTTTCCTCCCAGGTGGGCTGCCGCATGGGCTGTCGCTTTTGTGCATCTACCCTGGATGGGCTGGTGAGAAATCTGACGCCGTCAGAGATCTTGGATCAGATCTATGCCATCGAGCGGGACACGGGGGAAAAGGTTTCCAATATCGTTGTGATGGGCACCGGAGAACCTATGGATAATTACGACAACCTCATACGTTTTATCCATTTGCTGACCGATGAGCATGGCAAGAACCTGAGCCAGCGCAATATCACGGTCTCTACCTGTGGGATTGTGCCCAATATGCGCCGTCTGGCGGAGGAAGGCTTACAGATCACACTGGCATTATCCTTACATGCACCAAATCAGAAAAAGCGCCTGGAACTCATGCCGGTTGCCAATAAATACGATATCCATGAGGCGGTGGATGCCTGCCGCTACTATTTTGAAAAGACCGGGCGGCGCGTGACCTTTGAATACAGTCTGGTGGGCGGTGTCAATGACAGTGAGGAAGATGCTGTCGAGTTGTGTGCCCTGACGGATGGGATCAACTGTCACATCAATCTGATCCCGGTCAATCCGATCAAGGAGCGGGACTATGTGCAGTCGGGCAAGCGGGCGATCGAGGCCTTTAAAAACAAACTTGAAAAATACGGGAAAAATGTTACTATTAGAAGGGAAATGGGCAGAGATATTGATGGAGCCTGTGGACAATTAAGACATAGACATATTTCCGAGACATAAGAAAGGTAAAATACATGAACTATTCTGTTTTGACGGATGTTGGACGTACGCGTACGCAGAATCAGGATGCAGTGTTTGCCACGGAAGAGCCCATGGGTTCTTTACCGAATCTATTTGTGGTCGCTGACGGAATGGGCGGTCACAAGGCGGGAGAATACGCATCCAGCCAGGCAATCGCACTGGTAAAACGTGAGATCGTGTCCGATACGGGATCTGAACCGGTTCAGATTATCAATCAGGGAATTACAGCAGCAAACAAGAGCATATACAAAGAAGCAACACAGGATGAGGAAAAGTATGGCATGGGTACGACTATGGTCGTAGCAACGCTTTTGGAAGATCATCTTTGTGTGGCAAATGTTGGTGACAGCAGACTTTATGTATATAGAGACGGACACCTGAGCCAGATCACACAGGATCATTCTGTGGTCGGCGAGATGGTGCGTAAGGGCGAGATGCCAAAGGAAGAAGCCAGAAGCCATCCAAAGCGCAATCTGATCACGAGAGCAGTTGGCGCGGAGGCAGAGGTCAGAGTTGATTTCTTTGACGAGAGCCTGCAAGTTGGCGATCTGATACTTATGTGTACGGATGGACTGACATCTATGGTCGAGGAAAGCGAGATCGAAGAGGTCTTGGCAGGATCCGGGCAGGTGGCAGATAAAGTAGCAAAATTGGTCGATCTGGCGAACGATCATGGTGGCAAGGATAATATTACGGCAATCGTAATAGAACCATTTTCTGATGAGGTGTAAAGATGTTGACAAAAGGAAATTATATAGCAGATCGTTATGAGATCTTAGATAAAATCGGTACCGGCGGCATGTCTGATGTCTATAAGGCAAAGGATCATATCTTAGGTAGAGAAGTAGCAGTTAAAGTATTAAAGCAGGAGTTCGCAGAGGATGTCACCTTTGTGACAAAGTTCCGTTCCGAAGCGCAGTCAGCGGCAGGATTGGAACATGCCAATATTGTCAACATCTATGATGTCGGCAGTGAAAATGGCATGTACTATATCGTTATGGAATATGTTGAGGGTATTACCCTAAAGACATATATCGAGAAAAAGGGACAACTCAATTTCAAAGAGGCGATCAGCATAGCCATTCAGGTGGGACGCGGTATTGAGGCGGCACACAATAAGGGCATTATCCACAGGGATATCAAGCCGCAGAATATCATTATTTCTACAGAAGGCAAGGTAAAGGTTACCGATTTTGGTATCGCAAGAGCCACCACTTCCAATACCATCCATGCAGATGTGATGGGGTCTGTGCATTATGCATCCCCAGAGCAGGCGAGAAATGGTTATGTGGACGGCAAGAGCGACATCTATTCTCTGGGTATCGTTATGTATGAAATGGTGACCGGACGTGTACCGTTTGACGGAGATACCACAGTTGCCGTTGCCTTACAGCATTTACAGGAAGAAATGGTAGCGCCGAGCGCATATGCACCGGAACTGCCGATCAGTTTAGAAAAGATCATTATGAAATGTACCATGAAGAGCCCGGATCGCAGATATGCTACGATCGAGGATCTTTTACTGGATCTGAAAAAAGCACTTGTCAGCCCGAATGAGGACTTCGTGACCATCGGTTCCGCAGATGATGTGGAAAAGACCCGTGTGATCTCACAGGAGGAACAGGAGCAGATCCGGGAAGGTCTTGCCGAGGGCGAGGAAGCCGATGAGGATGAACTTTTAGAGGATGAGGAAGCCGAGGAAGAAGATGGACCGGTCAATCCAAAACTTGACAAGGCGATCACCATTATGGGAATCGCGGCAGCTGTCATCATCATTGCCATTGTGATCTATATTGTGGGCAGTTTCTTTGGGCTCTTTAAGTTTGGAACCAAGAAGTCTACGAGTGATAAGGATAGCGAGACGCAGGCAGAACAGGTAGAGATGATCGATGTTGTTGGCATGACTGAGGATGAAGCAGTTGCAGCCTTAAAGAAGGCGGGTATTTCCTATGAGATCGTTTATGAGTCTTCGGACGACGTTGAAGAAGGTGACGTCATCAAGCAGAGCGTAGATGAGGGCGATAAGGTTTCCAGCACGGAAAAAGTTACAATTACCGTATGCAAAGAGGGAGATCTTGAGATCCCAAGTGTAGTAGGAATGGATGGAGATGCAGCCATTCAGACCTTAAAGGATAAAGGCTTTAAGGCAAACCGTACCTTTGAATACAGTTCTGATGTTGCTGAGGGGCAGGTTATCAGCCAGACACCGACCGGTGTTGGCAAAAAGGGCGATACCGTGACGATCGTGGTCAGCGCAGGTATCCAGTCGGTACAGGTTCCTTCCCTGACCAATATGACACAGCAGGAAGCATCCAATGCACTTGCAAATGTTGGCTTACAGGTCGGAAATGTGACAACTGAATATAGTGATAATTATGCGTCCGGTAAAGTCATTCGTCAGGGTGTCACACAGGGAAAGACGGTAGATGCCGGAACCTCTGTGGATTTGGTTATCAGTGACGGTAAAAAGCCGGAGTATTACAGTTATTCCGGTAGTGTCAGCAATACACATGATGTGCCGGTATCCGTTGTCCTAAAGGATGCGGAAGGCGTTGCCATTGCGTCATGGGATCTGCAGGCAAACCAGTCACTCAATATCAGTGCCAAGGACATCGCAACTTCTTCCGGTACGATCGAGATTACCGGAGACGGTGTGAGCGAGACCAAGACAGTCACATTTACAAAGCAGTAAGGTTAGTATGACAGGCAGGATAGTAAAAGGAATTTCCGGATTCTACTATGTTTTCGTAGCGGGATCCGGAATTTATGAATGTAAGGCAAAAGGTGCCTTCCGAAAACAAGGGATAAAGCCTCTGGTCGGCGACCAGGTAGAAATCGATGTACTGGACGAGGAGCAACATCTGGGAAATGTGGTCAGGATCTTACCGCGCAAAAATGCCCTGATCCGTCCGGCAGTTGCCAATGTCGATCAGGCGCTTGTCATTTTTGCAACCGATTCTCCCAAACCCAATCTCAATCTTCTGGACCGCTTTTTGGTCATGATGGCATATCAGGATCTGTCGGTGCAGATCTGTTTTAACAAAGAAGATCTGGGGAGTCAGGCGGACAAGCAGCTTTTAAAGGAGACTTATGAACTGGCGGGCTATCCGGTACATTTTACCCAGGCGATCACCGGGGAGGGCAGAGAAGAGATCCGATCCCTCTTACAGGGAAAGACGACCACGGTGGCAGGACCTTCCGGTGTCGGTAAGTCGTCGCTGATCAATGGATTGCAGGATCATACCCTGATGGAGACTGGGGCTATCAGCCAGAAGATCGGGCGTGGAAAGCATACGACCAGACACAGTGAACTGATCCCTATCGGGCAGGATTCCTTTATCATGGACACACCGGGCTTTAGTTCCATGTATGTACCGGAGATCGAGGCAGGGGATTTATGGGAATGTTTCCCGGAATTTGTGCCACATGAACCGGAATGCCGTTTTCAGGGCTGTGCCCATATAGGAGAGCCGGATTGCGGGATCAAAGAGGCGGTAGCGCGTGGGCAGATCGCACAGAGCCGCTATGACAATTACAAGTTGTTGTATGAAGAATTAGCCCAGGCAAAGAAATATTAGACTAGGAGAAAAAAGATGAATTGTTTGTCACCTTCGATTTTATCTGCGGATTATGGTAAATTGGCAGAGGAGATAGAGAGAATTGATGAGGCGGGAGCCCAGTACATCCATATTGATGTCATGGATGGTATGTTTGTACCCAATATCACACTGGGAGCACCGGTGATCAAGTCTTTGCGTAAATATACAGACCGCATTTTAGATGTGCATCTGATGATCGAAGAACCGGATCGCTATGTGGAGGATTTTGCCAAGGCAGGAGCAGATATCATTACGGTGCATGCAGAGGCTTGCCGCCATCTGGACCGTACCGTAGCGCATATCAAGGAACTGGGTGTAATGGCGGGCGTTGCGATCAATCCGGCGACACCGATCGAGGTCTTACGTCATGTCATTGACCAGGTAGATATGGTGCTGATCATGACAGTAAATCCGGGCTATGGCGGACAGAAACTGATTCCATATACCTTGGAGAAAGTGACAGAACTGCGTCGTATCTTAGGCGAGCGCGGCATCAAACTCGATATTGAGGTAGATGGCGGCATCACCTTGGATAATGTCGATCAGGCACTCATTGCCGGTGCTAACATCATTGTGGCTGGCAGTGCCGTATTTTCCGGGGATGCAGCAGCCAATGTAGAAGCATTTTTGACGCATATGTAGACCACAGGGACGTTCCTTTTGGCATATGGAGTGTCCCGAATGGCTTGGAAGTATAGAGGTTACAGCATGAAAAAAGAAGAAGTAACACTGATTTTGGCAGGGGGCAATTTATCCCTGCCTTTTTTGGAAAATATCATAAAAGAAAATGCGGGGGCAACGATCATTGCTGCGGACAGAGGACTGGAAGCCTGCATGAAATTGCAGATAGAGCCGGACTATGTCATAGGAGATTTTGATTCATTGGATGAGCAGGTCAAGGAAGCCTTTCTGGCAGACCGGCGTAATGTAACAAAACTCAATCCCATCAAAGACGATACGGATTCGGAAGCGGCACTCCACCTGGCATTTGAAAAGACAAAGGGGGATATCTTTCTTTTGGGAGGAACCGGAACCAGACTGGATCATGTTTTGGGCAATATTGCTATCCTGGGACAGGGCTTTGGGCAGGATCGAAACATTTTCCTTTTAGATGAACACAACCGGATCCGTCTGCTCCAGAAGGAGTGCCGGATCAAAAAAGAAGAACAGTATGGAAAGTATGTGTCTGTAGTTTCTTTTTGTGGCATTGCAAGAGGCGTCAGTGAGAGTGGAGTATTCTATCCACTGGATCATGCAGACTTGCAGCCGTTTACATCCTTAGGCATCAGCAATGAGATCGTGGATGAGGAAGCCGTGATCACGGTGGAGGACGGAACGCTCATTGTCATTGAGTCCAAGGATTGAGCACGGAGACAGACGCAAGCCAAAGGGGACGCTCCTTGTGGCAAAAGGAGCGTCCCTAGTGTCAGCCGAGTGTGACCTCAACCTGATATTCTTTTTTACCTTTTACATAAGGAATGACAGTTCCTGCAACTTCCTGTCCATCGACACGCAGGCTGACCACTCTTTTTTCTACCTGTTTCGGATTCCTTACCCGAATGTGGTAGGTTCCCTCACGGAATTTTCTCGTTAGTTCAAAATCCCCAAAATCATGCGGAATACACGGATCTACCGACAAGCCCTCATGGGTTGGCAGAAGCCCTAAGATATGCTGGGATATGTTGACAAAAGTCCAGGCAGCCGTTCCGGTCAGCCAACTGTTTTTGGCTTCTCCAAAGAAGACGGCATCGCGCCCGGCGATCATCTGCGAGTAGACATAAGGCTCTGTCCGGTGTATCTCACTAAATTCTTCCACATAGGCAGGACAGGTCTTTTGGTAGATCTCAAAAGCACGGTCGCCCCTGCCAATCACAGTTTCGGAAATAGATACCCATGGATTGTTATGACAGAAGATACCTGCATTTTCTTTATATCCCGGCGGATAAGAGCTGATCTCGCCAAGTTCCAGATGGTATCTGGTGTAGGCAGGCTGGAGCAGGACAATACCGTATTTGGTGTCCAGCCGTTCCTTGACAGAATCCAGTGCTTCTTTGGCAAGACCTTCCTTAATACCAACACCGGCGAGTGGGCAGAAGCCTTGTGTCTCGATATAGATCTGTCCTTCCTCACATTCATGGGAGCCAACCTTGTGTCCGTTGGCATCATAGGCGCGCAGGAACCATTTGCCATCCCAGCCATCCTTTAGAATGGCATCATAGACTTTGGAAACTTCTTCTTCCGCCCGGATGGCTTCCGATTCGTTGCCTGTCAGCTGACATAACTTGGCGTAGGCATTTCCGTATTTTACAAACATGGCTGCAATAAAGACGGACTCTGCCACAGGACCTTCACTTGGACCAAAGGTCTGGAAGGATTCGCCCGGATGTGCGGAAAAGCAGTTTAAGTTGAGGCAATCGTTCCAGTCGGCGCGTCCGATCAGAGGCAGTCCATGAGGACCTTTGTGGTTTACGATATAGTCAAAAGACCGGTGCAGGTGTTCCATGAGTGGTGCAGCGAGACTGATGTCATTATCAAACGGCACGGCTTCATCCAGAATGGAAAAATCGCCTGTCTCACGGATATAGGCATCTGTTCCTGCGATCAGCCAGAGGGGATCATCATTAAAACCACTGCCGATATCGGAATTGCCCTTTTTGGTAAGCGGCTGGTACTGGTGGTAGGCACTGCCGTCGATAAATTGTGTTGCGGCAATATCAAGGATACGTTCTCTGGCACGCTCCGGTATGAGATGGACAAAACCGAGCAGGTCCTGACAGGAATCACGGAAGCCCATGCCACGTCCGATGCCGGATTCGTAGTAGGAGGCAGAACGCGACATATTAAAGGTCACCATACACTGATACTGGTTCCAGATATTTACCATGCGGTCGACCTTGTCATTGGAAGAGGTGACATGGTATTTGGAAAGCAGATCTTCCCAATAGGCTGCAAGATCGGATAGAGCCTGCGCCACCTGTGCATCGGTCTGATATTTGAAAAGGATCTCCTTTGCCGGTTTTTTATTGATGATGCCGGGCGCAGCCCATTTTTCCTCCAGCGGATTCTCGGCATAGCCCAGTACAAAGATCAGTGATTTTTCCTGACCCGGTGCAAGGGTAAGATTGATCTGATGGCAGGCGATCGGTGACCAGCCGCTTGCTACGGAATTGGAGCAGGATCCTTTTTCTACGACCTGTGGGCGGTCATTGCCACGGTAAGCACCGAGAAAGGCATCCCGGCTGGTATCAAATCCGTCGATCGGCGCATTGACCCCATAAAAAGCAAAGTGGTCGCGGCGCTCGCGGTATTCGGTCTTATGGTAGATGACCGAATCTTCAATCTCGACTTCGCCGATACTCAAGTTTCGCTGGAAGTTTTTCATATCGTCGTCAGCGTTCCAAAGACACCATTCCACATAAGAAAAGAGGGAAAAGGTCTTAGGTCTATCACCATCATTTTTCAGATGCAGCCACTGGATCTCACAGTTATCCTCCAAAGGAACAAAGAAAAGAGCCGATGCCTGCAACTGATTCTTTTTTCCGGTAAAGCGGCTATAGCCCAAGCCGTGACAGCATTCGTAAAAGTCCAGATCGGTCTTGGTCGGCTGCCAGCCGGGATTCCAGATGCAGTCCCCATCTTTGATGTAAAAGTATTTGCCGTTGGTATCGCATGGTACATCATTGTAGCGGTAGCGGGTCAGGCGCAGGAGTCTGGCATCCCGATAAAAGGTATAGCCGCCACAGGTATTGGATATGAGGGAGAAAAATTCCCGGTTTCCCAGATAATTGATCCAGGGAAGTGGTGTTTTCGGTGTGGTGATCACATATTCCTTATGATGATCATCAAAGTAACCAAATTTCATAATAACCTCCGATTTTTAACTATAAAATTGAATGAAGGTGGTGCAAAGAATTAAGAAATACATGGTAAGTGCTGCACCATAATGAAAACGATTAAGAGACTGAAAATAATGGAATATTTATTCTTGAGTCAGATTATAATGTATAAAACTTGGAAAATCAACAGGAAATCAACGAAAATACTACGAAAATTACGGGTTTTTGATGTGCTTTCCTTATATAAAACAGTTACGAAAATACAGTTTCGTAAAAATGGGCAAAACAAAAGTCTCTAAACTGTGAAACCTTGCCAAAATTGGTAGAAAAAGTCAAAAAAGCCTTGCATATGCCAAAAATATGATGTACATTCAAGGCACGAAAACGATTAAGAAATTTTTCTTCAAAACAAAATAAAAGGTCGAGAGGAGAAAGAATGGTATCACTCAAAGATATTGCAAAGGCTTGTCAGGTTTCCGTGGCAACCGTCAGCAAGGCACTTAATGATCATAATGATATCAGTGCTGAGACAAAAGAACGGATCCGGCAGGTGGCAAAAGAGATGGGATATTTTCCAAACTCTGCGGCAAAAGCACTCAAGACAAATCGTACTTATAATATCGGTGTTTTGTTTGTCGATGAAGCGCGCAGCGGTCTGACACACAATTATTTTTCACATGTGCTTGATAGTTTCAAGCAGACAGCGGAGCAGCAAGGCTATGATATGACTTTTATTAACTGCTGCAAGACCCGCCCCAATCGCATGACTTATCTGGAACATGCCAGATACCGGGGCTTTGATGGCGTGGTGATCGCCTGTATCGATTTTAACGATCCGGAAGTGACAGAACTTGTCAAAAGCAACATCCCGGTGGTGACGATCGATCATCTTTTCCACAATCGCATCGCCATCATGTCGGACAATGCCAAGGGCATGGAAGACCTCTTTTCCTATGTATATGAAAGAGGACATCGGAAGATCGCCTATATCCACGGCGCAGATTCCGCAGTTACCCAGAGCCGTCTGTCTACCTTTTACCGGATGGCGAAGCAAGAGGGCTTATCCATCCCGGATGCTTATATTAGGGAAGCGGCATACCGCAATGCGGATGAGGCATATGAAAGGACCAGAGAACTTCTGGCACTGGAGGATCGACCGACCTGCATCCTATATCAGGATGACTTTGCCAGTTTCGGCGGTATCAAGGCAATCCGGCAGGCAGGACTCAAGATCCCGCAGGATATTTCCGTAGCCGGCTATGACGGCATTCGGATCGCCTATCAACTGGAACCACAGTTGACGACCTTAAAACAGGATACCGAAAGCATCGGACGATTGGCAGCAGAGCAGTTGATCAGCCTGATCGAGGAACCAAAAACGACCTTGATCCGACCATATATTGTCGAAGGCTATGTGGAAAAGGGACAGTCCGTAAGGGACATCAATCTTACCTAGTGCACAATTACAGTGGTGATGGCTACTGTGGTTAGCAATAAATATTTATATGTATTGTATTTTAAAAGGAGGAAACGAAATGAAAAAGAAAAAAGTGTTAGCGATGTTGTTGGCATTTGCCATGACCTTCTCGTTGGCGGCCTGTGGAAGTTCTGGGGGGAACGATGATCAGGCAAGCAGCGATGCAAACACAGAGAGTGGATCGGATGAGGATGCCATACCGGACAATGAGATCACAGGTGATCCGAGTGCAGATGATGCTTTTGTTATCTGGGCGTGGAATACAGATTTTACGACCTTGCAGGATCTCTTAGTGGAAAAATACCCGGATCTGAAAGATCGATTGGTATTTGTAAACTGCGGTGGTTCCAGTTACTATCAGGACAAGATCGATGCTTTGTTAGACGATCCGAGCAACGAACTTTATCCGGACATGATGCTTTTGGAAGTTGGTTATGTGCAAAAGTATGTGCAGTCTGATTATCTGATGAGCCTCAAGGATCTTGGTATCACAGATGCTGATACAGCAGACCAGTTCTCTTACAATATCGAACTAGGCTCCGACAAGGACGGCGTACAGAAGGCGTCTTTCTGGCAGGCAACACCTGGATGTATCCAGATCCGTGCTGACCTTGCAGAAAAGTATTTAGGTACGACCGACCAGGCAGAACTTGAAAAGACTTTCTCCAGTTGGGATTCTATCTTAGAAGCAGCAAGAAAAGTCAATGATGCTTCCGGTGGAAAAGTAAAACTCTTCTCCGGTTATGATGATCTGAAGTACATCTTCTTAAATGGTGCCCGTACCGTTGGCTGGTATGATGACAATGATGTGATCCAGATGGATCCTGCAATGGAAGAGTACATGGAATACTCTAAGACTTTATATGATGAGGATCTTACCTTTAATACCACTATGTGGGGCACTGACTGGGCAGCATTAAAAGATGGCGACGGCGAGAAGTCAGAAGCATGTATCGCATTTGCAGGATGCCCGTGGTACACCTATTGGAGCCTGACAGATACATGGGATAAGAACACCATCCTTGTAGACGCACCGGTTCAGTTCTATTGGGGCGGTACCGGACTTGCAGCAACTGCAAACTGTGCTGATACAGACGTAGCAGCAGAGATCATCAAGTCCTGCACTTGTGACAAAGACTTCATGACAAGCATTTATGAAGCAAACGGTGACTTTGTAAACAACCAGAAGGCTATCTCTGATATCGTAGCAAACAACTTAAAGGGCGCATCTACCTTTAGCCTTTACGGCGACCAGAACATTCCGGAATTCTTCTCAACAAGAGGACAGGATGTAGATGTATCTTTAGTTACAGCAGAAGATATGACCATCAACGAGACACTGTTCCCGGCAGCAGTTACCGCATATGCGACCGGCGAATCTGACATGGACACTGCTATCAAGGACTTCAAGGCAGCCGTACATGACACTTATTCTTATTTGAAAGTAGAGTAATAAAAATCCTTTGCCCGGAGCAGGACTTGGGCTCCGGGCAATCATTTTAAATGAGGTGAAAACCATATGAAAGCAGGAAAAAAAGAAACAAAACCAAAGACGGTCAGTTATGGAAAATATGGGTATCTCTTTATTGCACCGTTCTTTATCGTATATCTGGTTTTCTCCCTGTGGCCGCTGATCAATACCTTCTATTACAGCATGTTTGAGTACACCACCAGAAATCTGGGGGCAACGATGGCTTTTGCGGGCTTTCAGAATTATCTGAATGTACTGGGTATTGCAGATGGTGAACAGGGATATTTCCTAAAATACCTGGGCAATACGCTTCGCCTGTGGTTGTTAAATTTTGTACCCCAGATCTTACTGAGCCTTTTGGCAGCTGCATGGCTGACCAATAATCGTGCCAAATTAAAGGCAAGAGGCTTTTACAAGGTTGTCCTTTACATGCCGAATATCATTACAGCGGCATCTATTTCCCTTCTCTTTTGTGCACTTTTAAGTAAGTACGGTCCGATCATGTCGACTCTGCGTAGTCTTGGTTGGATCTCACAAAATGCTGATATTATGATGAGCAAGTGGGGAACCGGCATATCCATATCCATGATCCAGGTCTGGATGTGGTATGGCAATACTATGTTACTTCTGATCGCAGGTATCATAGGTATCTGATACCTGCGATCAGAAG
>CAVLBP010000040.1:0-19034 GCA_963661325.1 bacterium | reverse complement strand
GCCAGCACCCTCAATATCAAGCCGATCATGGGATCGACCGAGGAAGGTTCTATCCAGCAACTGGCGCAGGCAAGAGGCATGAATAAGGCGTTGGATCGTATGGTTCAGTCCATGATGGAAGTGACCAAGAACTGTGAGAACCGTGTTCTGGCAATTTCCCATTGTAACTGTAAGGAGCGTGCGCTACAATTAAAAGAAAAGATAGAAAAGGTAGCCTCTTTCAAGGAAATCTTTATTGTGGATACCGCAGGTGTCAGCAGTATGTATGCCAATGATGGAGGCATTATCATGGTGGTATAGCACGCATGCAATACGAAGAGATTATCGAAATTATTCAAGCAAAAAGAAGATTTGGAAAGGCATATGGGAGAGATGTGACAGCAGAGATGATGGATCTGCTGGGGCATCCCGAGGATGGGATGCAGATCATCCATATTGCCGGAACCAATGGAAAAGGATCAACGGCAGCATTTGTAAGTAGTATATTACATGCTGCCGGTTTTGTTGTAGGTAGATTTACCTCGCCCCACCTTATACGTTTTACGGAACGGATCGTGGTCGATGGTGAGGAGATCCCACAGGCAGATGTGGTTCAGTTGGGAGAAAAACTTTTAGCCCTTCCCATGACACAGGAATGTACCATGTTTGATCTGTGCCTTGGCATGGCGATCCTTTATTTTAAAGAAAGAAAGTGTGACTATGTGGTCTTGGAGACCGGACTGGGAGGAGCAAAAGATTCCACAGCCGGTCTGTCGGTCGTTCCCTTGGTCTGTGCCTTTACCAATATCGGATTTGACCACACAGCCATCCTGGGAAATACGATCGAGGAGATCGCAGCAGAAAAAGCAGGAATTTTAAAACCGGGTACCAGAGCCGTACTTGGAATTATGGAAAAATCAGCGGCGGATGTCATCAAAAAACGGGCTGCGGAATTGGATGTCCCCATTACAAATGTGGATAACTTGTTGACAAAAATCTCAACCTACGAAATACCGCTAAACGGGCTATTTCAGAGGGCTAACGCCACATTGGCAGTAGGGGTAGTGGAAACATTATTCAATAACCATTGTGGATATCTCGGGGATAACTTTTTGTCGAAAAAAGAAGAAATCATTCGACAAGGACTGGCGGAGGCGAAGTGGCCCGGAAGAATGGAGGTTTTGTCCGAAAAACCGTATGTTTTAGCCGATGGGGCACACAATCCACAGGGAGTTGAAGCGTTATTCAACTCACTGAAAAACATGTTTCCCGATGAAAAATTTGTCTTTTTGGTGGGAGTTATGGCAGATAAGGACTACAGAGCCATGATGCGGTGCATGTATCCTCTGGCAGACACCTTTTTGTGTGCTACGGTTGATACCAACCGCAGTTTACAGGCGGACGAGTTGTGTCAGGATCTTTTGGAAGATGGAGTGTCTGCTGAGACAAGTTCTGATCTTTTGGATGGGATCCAAAAGGCGATCGCTTTAGGAGAAGAAAAAGGCGAACATATTATTATTTTTGGATCTCTTTATTTTATAGGAGAGGTCAAGGCAATGTTTGAAAGCGGAAGCATACATCTGCCGGAGCATGAGTAGAGGTGAATAGGATGCGTAAAAAAGAATTAGCAAAACTTGTCATAGAAAGATTAAAGAAAGAATACCCGGAGTCTCATTGTACTCTGGATTATGATGATGCGTGGAAACTGCTCGTCAGTGTGCGTCTGGCAGCCCAGTGTACGGATGCCAGAGTCAATGTTGTGGTGCAGGATCTCTTTGCGGCTTATCCGTCGGTAGAGGCATTGGCGGAGGCGACACCGGAAGAGATTGAAAAATATGTCCATCCGTGTGGGCTGGGCAAAAGCAAGGCACGGGATATCAGTGCCTGCATGAAGATGCTGCGCGATCAGTATGACTGCCATGTGCCGGATGATTTTGATGCCCTGCTTTCCCTGCCGGGGGTGGGACGTAAAAGTGCCAACCTCATTATGGGGGATGTCTTTGGTAAGCCGGCGATCGTGACGGATACCCACTGTATCCGCCTCTGCAACCGGATCGGGCTGGTAGACGGCATCAAGGATCCGAAAAAAGTGGAGATGGAACTTTGGAAGATCGTGCCGCCGGAGGAGGGTAGTGAACTCTGCCATCGTCTGGTAGACCACGGGCGTGCCGTATGCACCGCGCGGACTGCACCTTATTGCGATAAGTGCTGTCTGGCGGATATTTGTAAGAAGAGGATATAAGTTATTCTATAGCATAGGTTCCAGTTCCAGTAAACGTACTTCCAACAACTCCAACTTGGTGTGAAGTGACATAGATCCGTCAGGAGAGGCGGATACGACCTGCTGCTTGTAGCCGGGATATGCCGCAAAACGCAAGCGTTCCAGATCTCTTGGTGTCGTTGGCTCAATGCCGCCGGCATTAGCCCAGGCATCAAAAACACTGCCCGCTTCCCTATTGATATATGTCTCTGTGATACGATAGGAGCCGGGGGGCAGTCCTTGCAGATCCAGATGGATGTGGAGCGGTGCGTGGTCGGCAAAGACGGTATAGCGGTCGGTGTCGGTCATGTCAAAACGCTCACCATTGGCGTAGAGATAGGAAAAATGTTTATAATTATATAGCAGGATCTGATAAGCATTTCCGTTTCTGGTTACAAAGTAACCATTCCCTCTGCCAAGAAAATGGCTTCCTAATTTACTGAGGAGAACAAAGGCATAGTAACTGGCTTTGGGGATCCCGCAAGTGGTAAAAAGTCCAAGACCGCCGAAAAATAATTTGTCCGGGAGCGGTCCGTCTGTCATAAGGTCTGTCAGGGACCAGTAAGCAAAACTTTCTAAACGATCATAATTTTCCAAAATATTTTTGACAATATAACAGGATTTAAAACAGGTGTCATTTAAAAGATCCTGCTGGCTTGGCGTGTTATTCCATTCAGTCAGATAGATCGGCATCTGCCCCAGCCCGAGTTTTTTGCGCTCTCTGGTGACTTGCATGACAAAGTCTTTGAGTCCGTCCGGATTTTCAGAAAGGCTCATGGTGTAGACAAAACCAAAAGATTTCTTGGAGTTATTCTCATTGGCATGTAACTTAGTCTCGTAGTAAGTAAAATTCAGGCAATCCGGCAGGCACTGATGCTTGCGGCATTTTTCCAGAAAAGCAAGATACCAGTTATCGTAATGGTCGTCGACTACATAAAAGGTCGGCGGCAGACAAAAGATCAGATCGGATGAAACTTGCTTTACGCATTCGTAAGTCGCCTTATAAAAGAGGAAAAAGTCATCAGGACGGTCAAATCCGTATAAATTGGTATCGGTATCCGGTTGATTCCAGACGCTGAAACGCCACTGCAAAACGGTTTCCATGCCATAGCGGTGTATGATATGGGCAAGAAACGCACTGACTAACTGACACCATGTTTCATTGGATCTGGGCTGGCTGACATTGGCATTAAAGAGGCGACGGGTCGGATGCTTTGCCAGTTTTTCCGGCATATAGGACAACTGGATCCAAGGCATCAGATGACAGGATGCCAGAAAGTCCAAGACTTTATCTGTGTAGGCAAAGTTTAGGATCATATCACCGGACGGATTTTCATTATATACATGGAGGTCGTCTGAAAATATCCCATTGATCTTTATATAATGAAAGCCGATATCTGCCTGCAATTTTCTTAGCATGTCCTGAACGTCGGCAAGGAGCAGGTCGCTGGCGGTGCCGACGGTCGTTACATTGCGCCAGGTATGGCGGAGAGGATAGGCACTGCCTGCATCCAGTGATAAGCACAGATCTTTTTCCTGAGGGGCAGGGAGCGCCTGTGTCCCCGGAGTATCTTTCAGATATTTCTTTAAACCGGCAATGTAATCATGCTGTTCCATGATGAATTCCGGTGTTTCATTTCTTCTTTTTTGTTCCCTGCGGTAAACATTTGGCAGCAGATGAAATTCCTTCTTGAAAGTGGTCACGAAAGCATGGCTGCTGGAAAATCCACTGTCTGCCGCAATCTCATCTATATTCTTATCTGTGTTTAAAAGTTCGTGTACCGCATGGTTGAGCCGGTACTGGTTGAGACAGGTAAGAAAGTTCATACCATAATATTCCGTGAAAAATTTAGACAGATAAGGGACGGACAAATGTACTTCCTCTGCAACTTCATTTAAAGTCAGATTTTCCGTATAGCGTTTTTGGATGATCTGCGAGATCTCAGAAATGCGCATGGCATATTTATAGTTCTTCTTTTCGCTGGCATCGGAAGCCTGAATACGGAAGTGGTTGTAAGTGATATCCATCAGAGCATAGATATAGGACCAGTTGCGTAGTTCATAGCCCGAGAGTTTGTCTACATTATTTTTGACAATGCGGGCTACATAAGAGCGCAGCTGATCCAAAGCAGAGGTCTGTGTCTCATCACTTACACTGCTGACACAAAAGAACTGCGGATGTGCCGGGACAGGCAGGATCTGCTCAAAGACGGTCTGGTCAAAGAGAATGGTGATGCTGACACAGTCGATTCCCTGTAATTCGTGCAGGGTATGTGGATTGACACAGAAAAGATCGCCGGATTGCAGGCGGTAGAGATGTTCGTCCATCTGCAAATTGCAGGAACCGTCAACGATCAAAGTGATCTCAAAGTAATCATGCATCTGCTGACGTTCATGCCCAAAGCGTTGCATGGAACACCGCATTGGCATATGCGTGGCGAAATCTGAAATGACATAATTATTATCCATAAAAATTCCCCCTAAAATATCAAAAATTATACTATGAATAGATTAAAACATTAGATAAAACGAAAAGTCAACGAAAACATATAATTTTTAATCTGTTTTCGTGGCGCGAAATGAAAAAAGTGCAGAAATGGAATGAGGGACAGGCATTTCCATTAAAAAAGCAAGGGAAACACATGAAAAACGTCATTACGGGCGTGCTTGGTACAAAATATAATAATCTCATCAAAGGAGAGGTGAATGAGATGAGCGAACCAATACTTCGAGTAGATAATATGACGAAACGATTTGGCAGTACCGTGGCACTGGATCAGGTATCCCTCACGGTGTATCCGGGGGAGATACGCGGACTGATCGGGGAGAACGGATCTGGCAAATCGACGGTAACTTCCATTGTTGCAGGCATGCAAAAATGTGATGAGGGAAGTATGATCTTCGAGGAAAAGGAGTGGCATCCTGCCAGCATGATCGATGCCCTGCATCATGGTATCGGCATGATCGTACAGGAGAGCGGAACCATCCCGGGGATCACGGTTGCCGAAAATATTTTCTTAGGAGAGACAGACCAGTTTAAGAACAAACTGGGATTTGTAAATAAGAAGAAAATGAATCAGGCAGCAACCGAGGTCATGGAGCAGATCGGTGTTACGCATGTTACCGGTGGTATGCCAATGTACCTCTTGGATTTTCAGGAAAGAAAATTGGTCGAGATCGCAAAGGTTGTCATGAAAGAGCCAAAGATCCTTGTGATCGACGAGACGAGTACAGCCCTTTCCCATGATGGCAGAGATATTTTATACCGCATCATGAAGCAGTTTAGAGAGGAAAAGAAGTCCGTCATCTTTATATCGCATGATCTGGACGAGATCATGGAAGTCTGCGATACACTTACGGTTTTGCGTGACGGAAAGATCATCCGCACATTTGATAAAGCCGAATTTGAGGCATCAGCCATCCGTGCAAGTATGATCGGCAGAGAATTGAAGGGCGATTATTACCGCAGCGACTTTGTGGCAAGCAAAGAGGAGACCGTGGCACTGGACGTCAGAGATCTGGTTTTGGGGGATGAATTAAAACATGTCTCCTTACAGTTACATAAAGGCGAGATCGTTGGGATTGGCGGTCTGTCCCACTGTGGTATGCATACGCTTGGCAAGGTATGTTTCGGTGCGGATAAGCCGGAAGCAGGAGAGGTCAGCGTAGCAGATGGAAGCAGGATCACAAGTCCTGCCGTGGCAATGAAAAAGCAGATCGGTTATGTATCAAAGGATCGTGATACCGAATCCCTCTGCTTGAATGCAAGTGTGGGAGACAATATTTCGATCGCCGGTATGAGCCGTTTTGCCATTTCTGATTTTCTGGTGACCAGAGGGCGTGAGAAAAAATATATCGACCGGCAGATCGAGGAACTTTCCATCAAGTGTGCAGGCAGTGAGCAGATGGTAAACCAGTTGTCCGGTGGAAATAAGCAAAAGGTTGTCTTTGGCAAGTGGATTGGCTGTGGCAGTGAGATCCTGATCCTGGATTGTCCGACCAGAGGCGTGGATATCGGTGTCAAACAGGCAATGTATCAGTTGATGGTGCGTCTGAAAAACGAGGGTAAGGCGATTCTGATGATCAGCGAGGAATTACCGGAACTGATCGGCATGAGCGATCGCATCCTCATTATGAAAGATGGCGAGATCACAAAAGAGTTTGAACGAAGTGAGACCTTATCCGATGCACAGATCATCGAATATATGATTTAGGAGGCAAAAGAAATGACAGAGCAAAGAAAAAAGGAAAATAAACTGTTTCAAGTGAAACGAATACTTGTTGCATTGCTTCCGCTGGCGGCTCTTGCCGTTCTGTTACTGATCTTCTGTGGCATTGTATCGTCAAAAGGATATCGTCTGGATATGTATCTGGAGATCATTTTCAATGAAGGTGTCGTTCTTTCGGTAGTGGCGACGGGGGCGATATTTATCTATACTCTGGGATCCTTTGACATCAGTCTGGGTGCGGCAACCCTGTTTGCCGCAACCATGGGAGTGATGGCATACAACAAGACAGAGAGTCTGCCGGTCATGATCCTGGTCATTTTGGCAGCGGGTGTGGGATGCTCCCTTTTAAATTCGGTGCTGGCGTCCATCTTCCATATACCGGTCTTTGTAACGACGGTTGCCATGATGTCGGTACTTTCCGCCATCGCTGCGCAGATCATAACGACAAAGGGAGGGGCACTTGGCGGTATCAGTATTCCGAGCGAGGTTGTCGGACATATGGACAATTCCCTGTTTAAGATCGTGGTGCTGGTGATCTGGATCGCTGTCTGCTATTTCATTTTTGATCTGACAAAGTTTGGACGCAGAGAGAAATTTATTGGAGGAAATCCGCTGTGCGCCGAACTGACAGGCATTAAGTATAACAACTATGCCATCTTGGGATTTGTGCTGGCAGGTGTAGGCGTTGGCATTGGGGCTTTTCTGACCCTTGTCTATACACCGTCTGTTACGACAACGACAGCAGGAGATATCGGAATGAATATCATGGTCGCCATTGTGTTTGGTGGTATGCCGATTTCCGGTGGTGCAAGATCAAAGATCTATGCGGCTTTGGTAGGTGGCTTTTCCTATATCACATTGAACAATATCTTGGAGTTGGTTATTGATTCAACATCAGGATATGGAATTATACAGATCGTCAGTGCGGTATTCTTTTTGGCAGTCGTGTATGTTGCCAGTGTCAATTACCGGTCACAGACCTTACCGCGATAAATTAGAATGCAACCGGATCTCCGGTTACAGATACATTTTTTCATGAATCAAAATAGGAGGAAGAAGGATATGAAAAAAGTAATGAAGAAACTTTTAAGCCTTGGCTTGGTCGCTGCAATGGCAGTCGGCACCATGGTAGGCTGTGGTTCCAAAGGGGGAAGTTCTGATGATACAAAGAGTGCATCAGACAATGTGAAAATTGGTGTTTTAGTTGCTGATGTCAGTGGTGAGGAGGCACTCGGTTTCCGTGATTACTATGAGTCTTATCTGGGAAGCAAGTATGATGTGACCTTTACATACACAGATGAACTTGCAGATGCAGCCAGTGAGAAGTCAGCCATCGAGAAGTTCGCATCACAGGGATATCAGGCAGTTATTTCCTTATCAAGCAATGATAGAGCCTTGCAGATCGAGACTTGTGAAAAGAATAAGATCTATTATGCAGTAGCATCCGGTATGTTGGATGACGATCAGTATGACAAGTACAAGAGCAATGAGTATTTCTTGGGACAGGTCGGACCAAACATGGATACCGAGTTTGAAGCAGGACAGGAAATGGGTAAGTATTTTGCAGATCAGGGCGTAAAGAGTGTTGCCATGTATGGCGCATTTATTCCAAACCCAATGCATGTTTATCGTATGGCAGGTGTCATTGCAGGCCTCGGACTTACTTATGGCGGTGCATCTGACGAAGAGGGCATTGTTGGACAGATCTTTGCAGATCAGGGAGTTACCTTATCAAAACTCTCCGGAGACATTGATGTAGTCGCTTATCTGCAAGGTTATGGTGATACCACAACAGACGAGATCAATGCTGCGATCCAGGCAAAGCCGGAAGCATTTATCTCTGTAGGTATGGCAACAACTTTCTTTACACAGCAGTTGAATGCAGCTGATATTCCATTCTCTGATATCGATTCTTTCACAAAGAGCAACGGAGAGGCTATGAAAGATGGAAAACTTACCTATCTTGCAGGTAAATATTCATCCAGCATCGGACCTGTATTTGCCCTTGTAATGAATGCAGTAAACGGCAATGTGATCCGCGACAAGGATGGAAACGCTGTATCTATCAGCCAGAAGTATCTGGTGGCAACCGATGGCGATACCTTTGATGAGTATTATGTAAAGGATAATGGAGATTCTCCTATCTTTGACAAGGATACACTGGATGGTGTGATCGGTGATGATGTGACATATGACGACTTTGTTTCCTTAGTAGAATCTAAATAATAGGAAACGCTAGTACTTTCTTTTTCATAAGGAGCATGCCTTTGGCTCGTAAAATGCGCAAGGACCTGGGGCATGCTCACCCCTCAAAAATGGTGGATATTCCACCACTTTTGAGAGGTCTATAAAAGAAGAAAAGAGGGATTGATAAGATGAAAAGCAAAAAGAAAAATCTGGGAAAAAATATCATAGGAGCCTTGATCATACCATTGGTCTTTGCCGTGATCTTGCAGGGCATATGTATGAGCCATGAAAGGACGATGATCACGAATGCAACGAGTTTTAACAATTTTGTGGTCTACACAGCCATTGTCATGGTCACGACGATCGCATTGTCCATCAACTTAAACAGTGGAAGATTTGATTTTTCACTGGGCTCCATGGCGGCACTTTCTTCTGTGATCGGGGCAAAGATCACATATGCAGTTCTGGGTGGAGGCAGTGGAAGCGCACCCATGATGCTGCTCGTCACCGTGATCGCGGGAGCGGTTTTGGGACTGATCTCCGGGCTTTTATATATTGCCCTGCGTCTGCCGCCGATCATCACATCGCTGGGCGTGACGCTGATCTATGAAGGTATCCTGTTTACCATTACCGAAGGCAGATATGTCATGAAAGAAGTACAGAACAAGTCCATGACTGCCTTTACCGGACATTGGCTTTATGCAGCACTTTTGATTGCGGTCATTCTTGTTTTGAGTATTCTCCTTTTTGACTATACCAAGTTTGGCTATGAGTACAATGCTTTGAAGAGAGGACAGAAGGTTTCTGTAAATACGGGCATACGTGAGATCCCAAATGCCATTGCCTGTTATGCTTTTTGCGGCGGTCTGATGGGGTTGGTAGGATTTTTGAATGCAGCAAGAGGTACAACGATCAATGGCGGTCAGTTAAACTTTGGATCCATCAGCATTATGTTTACCGCATTTTTACCGATGTTCATCGGTTCTTATATCGGAAGATTTGTCAATGAAAAGGTTGGATTTTTATTTGCAGCACTTTGTATGTCCATGCTCAATTCTACCTTTGCCGTTTTCTCAAATGAGGTCAGTGCTTCCATGCAGGCGATCATCAATGCGGTACTTCTGGTAGTATTTTTGATCTATCTGAGCAATGAACATTTACTGGTGGCTATCCTTAAAAAACCGGCAGTGACAACAAGCAAGAAAGCATAAGAGAGGAAGGCATATTGTATGATCCGTTTGAATGAAAAACCATTTTTCCTGTCTGACGAAGATATAGACTGGGTGGAACAGACAAAGAAAGACATGACATTGGAAGAAAAAATAGGACAGTTGTTTGTACCGATCGGTTATGCAGGGGATCCGGGATATTTAGAGGGGGTCATGTTATCCCATCACATTGGCGGTATCATGTATCGCTGTGGAGAGGCGAAGGAGATGCAAAAGACCCACCGCTATTTGCAGGAACACAGCAAGATTCCGCTTTTGATCGGTGCCAATTTAGAAGATGGCGGATGTGGTATTGCTACCGATGGTACGGTCTATGGAAAACAGATGCAGGTGGCAGCGACCGGAGATGAGCAGGATGCTTATCGTCTGGGAAAAGTTTCCTGTAGTGAAGGGGCAGCCGTCGGATGTAATTGGGCATTTGCTCCCGTGGTTGATATTGACAGAAACTGGCGAAATCCCATTACTAATGTAAGAACCTATGGGGATGACCCGGCGCGGGTATTGTCTTTTGCCAGACAATATATGAAAGCCGCCAAAGAAGAAAATGTACTGGTAGCGATCAAGCATTTTCCGGGGGATGGCTGTGATGAAGTCGATCAGCATATTCTGACCAGTGTCAATGATCTTTCGACAGAGGACTGGGATGCTTCTTACGGTAAGATCTATCAGGGCTTGATCGATGATGGGGCGCAGACGGTCATGGTCGGTCATATCGCACAGCCGGCATACCAGAAATATTATAATGCGGATTTTCCGGATAAGTTAGTCCCGGCTACCTTATCGCCGGAACTCTTAAAAGGATTACTCCGCAAAAAACTGGGATTTAATGGTCTGATCGTGACAGATTCGACCTGTATGGTAGGTTTTTCCTGTGCCATGGAACGAAGCCGTGCCGTGCCATATGCCATTGAAGCAGGCTGTGACATGTTTCTTTTTAACAAAGATCTGGATGAAGATTATCATTATATGCTGGATGGCTATAAAAACGGCATTTTATCAGACCAGCGTTTAGATGAGGCAATCACAAGAATTCTGGCTACCAAAGCGTCGCTTGGCTTGCATAAAAAGGCAAAGGATCAGATCGTACCAAAAGAAGATGCTCTGCATATTTTAAAAAATGAAGAACATGTGGACTGGGCGAAACAGAGTGCCGATCAGGCAGTCACACTGGTAAAAGACAGAGATCACATTTTGCCGATCAGTCCCAAGAAAACAAAAAAGGTATTATTGGAGATCATGGGAGATTTCCCATCCAATGAGCGCGTGATCGGACAGTTTGAAAAACTTCTGTCACAGGAAGGATTTTCTGTAGAATGCTATGAGCACGAAGATTTTGCGACAGCGAAATTTGATGTGCATACTTTCCGGGAAAAATATGATCTTGTGATCTATATCGGAAATGTGGAGAATGCCTCCAATAAGGTAACAAACCGTCTGTCTTGGTTTACTTTCTGGGGCAATGGTAATAATGTACCATGGTTTGCTTCGGAAAGACCGGTCATTTTTGTGAGTCTGGCAAACCCATACCATCTGATCGATGTGCCGATGGTGGGAACCTATATCAATGGCTATTCCAACAGTTCCTATGTGATCGAGAGCCTTGTAGAAAAGTTGATGGGTAGAAGCGCGTTTACGGGCAAAAGCCCGGTGGATCCTTTCTGTCATAAAGAATATTTGAAGTGGTAACAATATGGAAAAGAATGAAGAGTTATTAAAAGAAGCACTAGCACTTTTGCCAAAAGTAAAACGGAGCCGTGTGAATGTCTGTGAAAATGCAAATATGGGAAAACCCATGGGAGAACATGGGAGCATTCTTTTGGATATGGGACGTCATCTGACAGGATACCTGCATCTGAAACTAGGCTATCTTGGCTCACACCCGGATGCTCCGGTAAAACTGAAGATTCATTTTGCAGAGAGATTGCAGGAACTGGAAGAGGATGCAGAGGGATACCACGGATGGATCTGTTCTTCCTGGATCCAGCAGGAGCAGGTCTATGTGGATGTCATACCGGGCATGGTGCATTTGCCGAGAAGATATGCTTTTCGCTATATCAGGATCGAAGTGCTGGCGATCAGCAGTAAGTTTCAACTGACGGTGGATGAGGCATATGCAACAGCACTGACGTCCGCAGATGAGACAGCCTTATTACCTTATGAAAGTCAGGATTTCATGTTGGAAAAAATGGATCGGGTGGCTTGTCATACCTTGCGGGATTGTATGCAGCAGGTCTTTGAGGATGGACCCAAGCGTGATCGTCGTTTATGGATGGGGGATCTGCGTTTGCAGGCATTGGCAAATTATGAGACTTATCATATGAACGACATGGTAAAGGGCTGTCTTTATCTTTTCGCAGCACTGCCTATGGAAAATGGTCAGGTGGGAGCCTGCCTTTTCTTAGAACCGGAGCCGGAAGTAGATGATACCGTCATGTTTGATTATTCCCTGCTTTTTATCGCAACGGTGTGGGACTATTATCAGAAGACGGGAGATAAAAAAGCCTTGGAAAAACTATGGCAGACGGCGAGAAGGCAGATTGACATAGCAGAAGAAAGAGTGGACGAAGAGGGCATTGTAAAAGACAGCGATGTGCTGGGCTGGTGCTTTTTGGATTGGTCCTTGGATCTGAACAAGCAGGCGGGAGCGCAGGGCGTTTTGCTCTATGCCCTGCAAAATGCTATTTGGATCGCAGAGGCTTTGGACTTTAAAGAGGAGCAGGAGATCTTGCAGGATAAGTATGACCGCTATCGTGCCGGTGCAAGAAAATATCTGTGGGATGCTGATAGCGGTTTATTTGTCAGCGGCAAAGAAAGACAGATATCCTATGCATCGCAGATCTGGATGATCCTGGGCGGAGCAGTGAGTGCAAGCGAGGGCAGAGAGATTTTGACCCGTTTGGAAAAGACATCCGGTGCCCTTGGGATGGTGACACCATATCTCTATCATCATTATATCCAGGCAAAACTTCTGGTGGGACAAAAGGAAGAAGCCTTGCAGGTCATGAAAGACTATTGGGGAGCCATGGTCGATCTGGGAGCAGATACTTTTTGGGAACTCTTTAATCCAAAGAACCCGGACGAGTCTCCTTATGGTGGGACCATTGTCAATAGTTATTGCCATGCCTGGAGCTGCGCTCCGGCATATTTCTTGCGGAAATATTTTTAATATAGGAGGTATTGCTATATGAAGAAGATTGGAACAAAGATCAATCTGATGCTGATCCTTCTGGTGGTCATCTTTGGGCTCAATGGAATCATCTCCCTGACCAGCCAGAATAGGGTCAGTCAGGCTGGCGGACAGATCACAGACTACTATATCCCGGTGCAGGAGGAGATCTTTACCATTCAAAAGAGTGTTGAGAGGGGACAAAAGTATTTAAATATCATCAGTCTTTATGATAATGCAGAACTTAGGCAGGGACTGGAAGCATCTTTGCAGACAGAAAAAGAAACGATCGATGCCGAGGAGAAAAAGATCGAAAAGACCTTAAAGGGCTTAGGCAATGAAAAACTGAGTGCGTCTTATGCGGCATATGAGGATTATCTGGACCAGGTTGTTGCCTTGTTTGATGAGATCCAGGCAGATGTGGATGCCGGAGATTTTGCAAGTGCCAACATAAAACTTGGCAATGATTTTCAGACTTTAGTCACAACGACTGGGCAGGACAGTGAAAATGCACTGACCAAGCAGATGAGTGCGGCATTGGAAAAGTCTACAAAAAATTATGAAAATGCCTTGGCACTGAATCGGAGTACCACAGGGATCTTGCTGCTGGTATTTCTTGCCATGATCCTTGGCATGATGTTCGTGCTGCGGAAAAGTATCAGCAATCCGGCGAAGAAAGCAAGCGGGCAGTTGGACAAGATCATAGGCGAGATCCACGAGGGCAGAGGAGATCTGACCGAACGTATTGAGGTGAGATCACAGGATGAGATCGGACAGTTATCCGCTGGTATCAACGACTTTATAGAAAATCTGCAGAAGATCATGCAAAAGATCAAAAAGATGGCAGAAAAGATGGATAGGTCGATCGGAACCATGAGCCAGGGGATCGATACATCCAACCAGAAGGTCAGCAACGTAGCGTCCGTCATGGAAGAATTGACAGCCAGTATGGAAGAGATCGCCGCTACGGTAGAGCATCTGAGCGGCAATGCGCAGGAGATCTTAGATGGTATCAACCATATGAAAGAGGAAACAACGCAGGGCGTGGAATTGACCAACAATCTGAAAGATTTTTCGATCGGTGTGCGTGATGTGACGGAAGAAAAACTGGGAAATATCCGTGGCATTATGGAAAAGAAGCAGGAGGCATTGGAGGCTTCCATTGAGGATAGCAGACAGATCGAGCAGATCAACCATCTGACAGAAGATATCTTAGAAATCGCCAGTCAGACCAACCTCTTGGCGCTGAATGCGTCGATCGAGGCAGCCAGAGCGGGAGAAGCGGGCAAAGGTTTTGCTGTTGTGGCGGAGGAGATCCGTCAACTGGCGGAGAGCAGTAAAAATACGGCAAATGACATCCAGAAGATCAGTGAAAATGTCGTACAGTCTGTAAATGAACTGATGCAGGATGCAGGGGATCTCCTACAATTTATGCAGAAAGATGTCATGGATGACTATGTCGGATTTGAAGGCGCGACCGATATGTATCTGGATAAGTCAAAGAAGATGGATCGCATCATGCAGTCTTTTGATACGCAAATGTATGGTCTGCGCAAAAATGTGGGCGAGATCACGGATGGGATCGGCAACATCAATAATGCCATGAATGAAAATGCTCTGGGTATCAGCATGGCGACAGAAAATATTGCCGGACTTGTGGATGCTGTTGCACAGATCCAGGAACAGGCGAATGGAAATGTGGAGATCTCAAACGATCTGATGGGAGAGATCAAGCATTTTCAAAAGATGTAAAAGGAGTGGATATGGAAATAAAAGCATTGATATTTGATCTGGACGGGGTATTGGTCTTTACGGATCATTTGCATTATCTGGCATGGAAGGAGATGGCAGATGATATAGGGATCTATTTTGATGAGAAAATAAATGAAAGGCTGCGCGGTGTCAGCCGGATGGCTTCTTTGGACATTATTCTGGAGAACTATCATGGGAAACCTTTGGAACAGAAAGAGAAAGAGGAACTGGCAGAAAAAAAGAATGAGATTTACAAAAAACTCTTGGAGACCATGCGGCCGGAGGATGTTGCAAAGGAAGTCAGAGATACTTTGCAGACCTTAAGAGAAAAGGGATATCTGCTCGCTATCGGATCTTCCAGCAAAAATGCAAAGTTCATCTTAAAAAAGGTGGAACTTCTGGATGCCTTTGATGCTATATCGGATGGGACAAATATCACGAGATCCAAACCGGATCCGGAGGTGTTTGTAAAGGCGGCAGAATTTTTAGATGTGGATCCGAAAAACTGTATGGTTGTAGAAGATGCCCATGCCGGAATCGATGCGGCAAAAGCCGGCGGGATGTATGCAGCAGGTATCGGTGGTGCGGCAACTTATGAAAAAACAGATATTTCATTGGAGACATTCGCAGATCTTTTGAAATATGTATAGGAAGATAGGCAGAAGCATGGTGGAGGCTTCTGTCTTTCTTCATTGGTAAATACTTTGGAAAGGGAGGATCTTATGGGGCGAAAACGGATTGCAGTGTTTGCCTGCGCTATTAGTTTTGACAATCAGAGCCGTATTGTGCAGGCGATCATCCAAGAGGCAAATGCGCAGGATATGGATGTTTATATCTTTACCTGTCATGTCAATTTCCGGGAATCCGCAGAAAACAAGGCGGGAGCCTTTGAAATCATGTACCTGCCGGATCTGACGGCTTTTGATGGTGTGATCATCCTAAAAAATACCATACAGGAGGAGCAGGTGGCAGAAGATCTGGTAGAGCGTATCCAGCAAAGCGGTATTCCGGCAGTTTGTGTGGATGCACACATAAAGGGCATGAAGTATGTGGGGATATCCAATTATGACGGACAAAAAGCAGTGGTAGAACATCTGATCCAAAAGCATCAGAAAAAGAGAATCGCTTATGTGACAGGCATCGCCGGTAACGCAGAGAGTGTAGAGCGCTTTGCGGCATACAAGGATGCTATGAAAGCGCATGGGCTTATCTATGATGACAAGTCTGTCTTTATGGGAAATTATGCCAGAGAGAGTGGACGCGAGGCAGCGCGGTTTTTTATGGAACAAAAAGACAGACAGCCGGATACCATTGTTTTTGCCAATGATGCCATGGCGATCGGCGGAATCGAGGAATTACAGGAGATGGGATATCATGTGCCGGAAGATATTGTTGTCAGTGGTTTTGATGACGATAATATCGCGCAATTTTATCTGCCGTCTCTTACGACCATCAGCCGCTCACAGGATCAGGTGGGAAAACTTGCGGTAGATGCCCTGTTTTCAGAGCAGATGGATGATGTCATCGTAAAGACGCAGGTGGTCACGCGGGAGAGTTGCGGCTGCGGACAGGAGAAAGGGCTTTCGGTAAAGGAACTGCGGTGGAATTTTGCCAAAGAAAATCTGATGATGCAGCAGGCGGTCGATGCGATCAAAAATATGGCACTGGAATTATCGGGCTTGGAAAGTCTGGAGGATTTTTATGAAAAATTACGCCCTTATGTCATATGTTCGGACATGAAACGGTTTTTCCTCTGTATGTCCAGTGAAGATAGGACTTTTGGACAAGAGGAAGAAGAGAGTGCAGACAGGATCAAGGAATATAAGCCGAAACATTATGCCCAGATGTCCCGTATTCCTTTAGCATATGTGGATGGAAGGTTTACCGGCGGGCAGGCATTTCGGACAGCGGAAGTCCTGCCGGAAGAATTTCGAACCCGGGAGAAGAGCACTTTTTATATTGTTTCTCCTGTGTATTATCAAGAGATCTGTTTTGGTTATACCGTCTCCGAGGGGAGCATGTTTGCCTTAAGTTCGGAATTGGCATATTCCTGGACGGTCAATCTGGGAACTGCCTTGGAAAATATCCGCAAGTGGCTTTTGATGCAGCGTCTGATGGAACGGATGGGCAGCATGTGGAAATACGATATGCTGACTCAGGTCTATAACCGGAGTGGCTTCTTTTACTATGCAAAAGTTCTTCTGAAGAAAATGAAAGTCAGTGGCAGTAAGGGCTTTCTTATGTTTTTTGATCTGGACGGCTTGAAGAAGATCAATGACACACAAGGACATGAACAGGGCGATCGCTGCATTCGGGAAATGGCGGATGTTCTGCGCAAAGTGACAAGGGAAAATGAACTTGTCATGCGCTATGGCGGTGACGAGTTTGTGGTCTTTGGCTTGTGTCGGGAAGAAAAAGAGGTAGAAGTATTGGCGCGGTGTGTGCAGGAACAGGTGAAACATCATAATGCGGAGCCTGACCGGTCTTATACTTTGTCCGTGAGTCTGGGATATTCGGTGCATGGATATCAGGAACTTGACAACATGGAATATCTGATCGAACAGGCGGACAAGAAAATGTATGAGGAGAAAAGAAGGAAAAAGACAGGTAGAAATTAGTTTTGTGAAAACTGCACATAAGAATTGCGTATCTTTCTTATTCGTTGTAGAATATACACATATAATATGGAGAGTAGGAAAGGGGTATTTTTATGGAGAATGAAGAAAAAATCAGAAAGCGGAATTTGATCACATATCCGCTGGGAACGATGGGGCGTGATGCAGTTTACACACTGATCAACAGTTATCTGCTGACCTTTGTCTTATTTACACATTCCCTGACGGCGGCACAACTGACCGCCATCACCGGTATTATGATCGGGGCGCGTGTCTTTGATGCCTTCAATGACCCGATCATGGGCAATATCATCGAGTGCACCAGGAGCAAATACGGCAAGTTCAAGCCTTGGCTTTTGGCAGGCGTTTTATCGACCTCGGTGGTTATTTATCTGATGTTTAATGTGCAGTTGCAGGGCTGGAAGTTTGTGGTATTCTTTGGCATCATGTATTTTGCATTTAGTATTACCTATACCATGAATGATATTTCTTATTGGGGCATGGTTCCGGCACTGTCCTCCGATGCAGATGCGAGAAACCAGTTTACCTCAAGAGCCACGCTTTTTGCCGGTATTGGTGGTACGGCGGCGATGATCCTGATACCGCTTTTTACGACAGGAAAGAATGCCATTGGCGGTAATGCTGCTTATGCATACGGCAGGATCGCGTTGGTGATCGGTATTTTGGCACCGCTTTTCCTTTGTATCACTATCTTTGGCACCAAGGAGCACCGGGATACGGCGCAGGAGAATAAGGAAAAAGAAAAATTTAGTTTCAAAAAACTGGTACATACGATCTTTCGGAATGATCAGTTGATCTGGGTGGCAGTCATCTTTTTGATCCAGCAGATCGGCAATGGACTGATCGTGGGCGGTATCGGTTCGACTTATATTTATTCCATTTATGGATATGAAGGTGGGCTCTATTCTTTGTTTACGACTGTCGGTATGTCGGTTACGGCATTTTTGATGATCTTTTATCCGACCATTTCACGCCATATCCATCGTAAAAAACTCATGGGCTATATGGCTGTGATCGCAAGCATCGGCTATGTCATGATCTTTGCCTCCGGACTGATGCCGGGCAAGGGCATGGGCAAATTTGTGGTACTGATGATCGGTTATATGCTCTGCAATTTCGGACAGTATTGCTACTATCTGATCATGATGATCTCTATTATGAATACGGTCGAGTACAATGAACTCAAATTTGGTTCGCGTGATGAAGGTATCATCACTTCCCTGCGTCCTTTTATCACCAAACTGGGCGGAGCCATCATTGTAGCCATCACATCAGCCGCATATATTCTGTTGGGAGTTACCGATTATACCAACCAGATTTCAGAATTGGAGCAGCAGTGTAATCAGAACCTGATCACAGAGGCAAGCAAGTTATCCCAGATCGATGCGGTGCTTTCTCATGTGACCAATCAGCAGGCAATGGGACTTTTGATCTTTATGTCTATTGTGCCGGGCATTTTGATGCTGCTTTCTTATTTCCTCTATAAGAAGCATTACAAACTGGACGAGGAGGAATATGACCGCATCTGTAAGGAGTTGGGAAAGACGGAATAGGCTTATAGGTATAGAATGATTATAGAAAAGGAGTGTTGGAGAC
>CAVLBP010000039.1:12250-19198 GCA_963661325.1 bacterium | reverse complement strand
GAATATGCAAGAAACGGCACCTTTTCTCTGGTATGGTCTGTACCGGTATAGGTTGGATCATTTCCATGATCTGCCGTGATGATCAAAAGGTCATCCTCCCGAAGCACGGAAAGCAGTTGCCCCAATTTGACATCAAACCGCTCGATCTCCTGTCCATAACCGATCGGATTGCGTCTGTGCCCCCAAAGAGCATCAAAATCCACCAGATTGACAAAGCATAGCCCGCAAAAATCGCGCTTTGCGATCTCGATGGTCTGCTCCATGCCATGCACACTGCTCTTGGATCGATTGCTTTCCGTGATACCCTGACCAACAAAAATATCATTGATCTTGCCAACAGAGATCACGTCAAATCCCGCATCTTTTAAACTGTTCAAAACTGTCTTTCCCGTAGGCTCCAAGGCATAATCATGTCGGTTGCTGGTACGGACAAATTGACCCTTTTTCTTTCCCACATAGGGTCTTGCGATCACACGTCCTACCCGCCACTCGTCTTTCATGGTGAGTTCTCTTGCGATCTCACAGTAGTGATAGAGATTTTCCAGTCCCATAGTCTCCTCATTACCACAGATCTGCAATACGGAATCTGCAGATGTATAGACGATCAGATGACCTTTTTCAATCTCTTCTTCTCCCAACTCGTCTAAGATCTCTGTACCACTTGCCGCCTTGTTGCCAATGATATGGCGACCGGTGCGCTCCTCCAACTCCTTGATGAGTTCCGGCGGAAAACCATGTTCTGTGAAGGTGATGAATGGTTTTGTCGTCTCAATCCCCGTCATCTCCCAATGTCCGGTCATGGTATCCTTGCCATTGCTTTTTTCACGCAGGGGTGCATAGTAGGCAAGAGGGTTTTCTACCGGATCTACTTTATCTATAGGCTTTAGATTTGCCATGCCAAGACGCTGAAGATTTGGTATGGTAAAAGTCTCCATACGCTCGGCAATATGACCCAAAGTGTCCACACCAAAGTCACCGAATTTTTCCGAATCCGGCATGGCGCCAATGCCAAGTGAATCCATGACAATGACAAAAACTCTCTGATAAGTGCTCATGGTCCTTCCTTCTTTCTATTGTGATTCTTTGTCCTCAGCGATCAAAATACGCAGGGCTTCCACGGCTGTCTCAATCGCCAGTTCCGTATCATGTACCTGTGCATTGGAAAGTCCAAACTTGGCACGCTCCTGATTGGCAACGACCAAAAAGCAGGATCCCACGCGCACATGCAGAAAACTGCCTGCAATAAAGAGTGCCGCAGACTCCATCTCGGATGCCAGGCAGCCCATCCGAAGCCATGCCTGCCATTTATTCTCCAGTTCATAGGATACCGGCATGACCTCCGGCTCATGCTGTCCGAAAAAAGAGTCCTTGCACTGGACAACACCGGCGTGATATGTGATCTTTTTGCCTTTTGCCGCCTGTATCAGGGCATGCATGACATCGACATCCGGTACTGCCGGATACTCGATCGGTGCATATTCCCGGCTGGTTCCCTCCATACGGACAGCCCCGCTAGCGATCACAATATCACCGCCACATACATCCTGCTGCATGCCACCGCAAGTACCCACACGGATAAAGGTATGCGCACCTGCCTTCGACAATTCCTCAAGGGCAATGGCTGCCGATGGTCCGCCGATCCCGGTAGAGGTCACACTGACCTTTTCCCCATCCAGCGTCCCTGTGTATGTAACAAACTCTCTGCTGTCTGCCACCAGACGGGCATCCGTAAAATGTTCTGCGATCTTGGCACAACGCTTGGGATCTCCCGGCAGGATCACATATTTTCCAATGTCTTCCGGTCCGATCCCCGTGTGATACTGTTTGCCAGACCCTTCTGTGTAATCAACCATACGCTACCTCCTTTTCAGGGACGTTTCTTTTGCCACATGGAGTGTCCCCTTTGGCTCATGTTATAGATTATCCGGTCCAAAACTTTCCGGTAAAAGTTCCCCTAATGTCATCGTCTGGTAAAAAATCTCGCCCTCCGGCGTCTGCTTTCCCAGATAGATCAAAAAATCATCCTGACAAAATTCCCGCATGACCTGGCGACAGACACCACACGGCGGACAGATCTGCGCACAAGTCATATCTGCTCTGCCACCCACAATAGCAATGGCAGAAAATTCCCGCTCGCCCTGGCTGATTGCCTTAAAAAACGCTGTCCGCTCAGCACAGTTTGTCGGTGTGTATGCCGCATTTTCAATATTGCATCCTGTGTAGATCCTGCCGCTTTTTCCCAAAAGTGCCGCCCCGACAGCGAAGTGGGAATAGGGCGTATATGCATTTTTTCTCGCCTCGATAGCATTTTCTATCAGACTTACAATCTCTGTGTTTTTCATGGTCTTATTATATCCCAAAATTATTCTTTTTTAAACAATAGATCATCGTTTTCACGATTGACACTATACCTATCCATTGCTATAATCGATCTATGGGTGCTACCATGATGGTAGGCGGTTAGTCCTTCAACAGAGGGACTGTGACCCTCTGACTACATAGAAACCTGAAAGGGAATACGTGGAAAGGAGGGCTAAGCCAATGAGTATTTTGGATTTCATTGCAGTAGTGAGTTTCGGCTTAACCTGCTTCGGAATAGGATATTCCTTTGGTAAGGATAATCATAAAACGCAAAAATAGCCGCCCTACGTCCTTAGGCGACTATTTTCATCATTCTAAATAGCAAGGGACTAACCGTCTATCGGTAGCACCTTTTCTATTATTATATTAGCATCATGTATCAATCATGTCAAAGCATTTTCTCATTTTATCTCACACAAATATAAACCAGATAGATCACATATAGCGTCAGCATTAAAATACCTTCTTTTTTGCTCAACTTCTTCTTGGTTATGCAAAGAAGCCATGTGATCAGCGAGAATACCAAAAGCACTACAATATCAATGATATTCTCTGTCAAAAATGCAATCGGACTTACGGTTGCGGCGATACCAAGTACCATCAGAATATTGAATACATTGGATCCAACGACATTACCAACTGCCATGTCCAGTTCATTCTTTCTTGCTGCAACGATAGATGTCACAAGTTCCGGCAGGCTTGTACCAACGGAACAGATCGTAAGACCTACCAATGTCGCACTGATACCAAAACTGGTCGCGATCGTAGACGCAGAATCTACAACCCAATCTCCGCCATACTTGATGGCAATGGCTCCACCTACAATATAGAGAATGCATTTCCAGACCGGAAGATCCTCCATCTCACTCATTTCTTCATTCATTTCACGCTCTTTTTCTGAGATCTCGCCACGCTTTCTGGCGTCCAGTGCGCTCTTGATCAGATAAAAGATAAAGCATGCAAAAATAACCAAAAAGATGATTCCGTCCGCACGACCCAAAGTCATTCCAATGACACCGGCGATCAAGAGGATGATCGCGCAGAGAACAGAAAACGGATAGTCTCTTTTTAATACATCACGGCTGACCTGTAGTTCTGAGATCAATGCACAGATACCAAGTACGACCATCAGGTTAAAGATATTGGATCCGACAACATTGCTGACCGCAAGTGTATTCTGGTTGTTCATGGATGCCGCGATACTTACGGATGTCTCCGGTAAACTGGTTCCCATTGCCACAATCGTCATACCGATGATGAGTGATGGAACCTTTAACATCTTTGCGACCGAAGAAGCACCCTCCACAAAGAAGTCTGCTCCCTTTACTAATAGTACAAAACCAATGATCAGTACGACCACTGCCTTTAAAATTGTTACTGCCATTTCTTTCCCTCCTAAAAATATACTGCCCTTCTCTTATCCCAACAGGTGCTCGATCAGGATCTTCAATCCCAGTAACACTAAGATCAGACCACCTGCCAGTTCTGCTTTTGTCTTGTATTTGTTACCAAAAATATTACCAACAAAAACACCGACCGCAGAAATGATCGCCGTTACCAGACCTATGATCGTAATGGCTTCCACGATGTTGACCTGCAAAAAAGAAAATGTGATGCCGACTGCAAGTGCGTCAATACTGGTCGCGATCGCCAAAATGAACATTTCCTTGATATCCAGTGGCGGATCCATCTGATCGATCTCTACGACTTCATCCTTTTCCCTGATTGCCTCTGCCATCATCTTGCCACCGATATAGGCAAGCAAGACAAATGCGATCCAATGATCGATCGCGCTGATCTTATCCGCGAACTGGCTTCCCAAGAGCCATCCCAAGAATGGCATCAATGCCTGAAATCCGCCAAAGAAAAGCGCAATGACAAAGCACTGCTTTTTGTTGACTTTCTTCATGGCAAGACCCTTGCAGATAGACACGGCAAACGCGTCCATGGCAAGACCTACGCCCATCAAGACTAATTCAATTACTCCCATGTTTACTCCTTTTTCCTGCATAAATGCGTGTGCTTTGCCAAATGACAAGATAAAAAAAGAGACTCCATATGCGCCTGATCTTCTACTACACCTATGATGTGATAAAAATCAAACGCATATGAGTCTCACCATTTAAGATTTGCCAGGCTAACGCCGGGTCTGTTGACAAATCACACAATTCTTATGTGCTAGCTACTCCCTCATAGCCATTTCAATATATCGGAAATGTCAGAAAGTGTCAATGTAAAGTGCCTCTCATCTATTGTACTTTTATAGATACAATCCTACTATGCTACTCTTGTCTTCTTTTCTTCCATCTTGCGATAGATAAAACGGATGATGATGCCTGCTAAGATCGCCTCGATGATACCAAGGATCGTGCCCACCAAAACGTCGGTCGGAAAATGCACAAAGACATACATTCTGGAAATAGCGATCAATGCCGCCAATACCACTGCTGCAATGCCCTGCTTACGATATCTAGCATATTGCACGATCGATACCGCAGATGCAAATGAGGCAGAGGAATGCCCCGACGGGAAGGAATAATCCTTTGGATTTTTCACAAGCAAAGCCACCGAATCGTCAATCCAGCAAGGTCTTGCGCGCATGACTGTATTTTTCAAAAATACATTGATCACCAGCAATGAAAATACCAATGCCAGTGCGGATGTCCATGCCACTTTTTTGTCCTTACAAAATATCAGCATAGCGATCGTCAACAGGATCCAAAAGATCCCGGCATTGCCAAGTGACGTAATCGCTACCACGATCTTATCCAAGATTGGATTGTGCAGGGATTGAAACCAATACAAAAGGTCAAACTCCCAGTCAAAATAAAAAACATTTCCCATTGTCGCTATCATCTGTATATACCCCCATTTTAAAAAATTATGCCAATTCTACCTTGCAGAACTTCTTCTTTCCCTTTTTCAGGATAAATTCTTCTGCAAAAGCATCCTTTGTATATGTGGCATGCGAATCTGTTACTTTTTCACCATTGACAGAAACACCGCCCTGTTCAACGGCACGTCTTGCCTCATTACGGCTGGTCGCTAAGTTTGCGCTGATCAGGAGCTGTAAGATGTCAACAGTCCCATCGTTAAAGATATCCTCTGTGATGGTCTCGGTCGGCATATTTGCAGCACTTCCTGTAGAGAAGAGTGCCTTGGATGCCTCTTTTGCCTTTACGGCTTCTTCTTCGCCATGCACCAGTTTGGTCAGTTCAAAAGCAAGAATATCCTTGGCTTCATTTAACTGACTTCCTTCCCATTTGTCCATTTCGTCGATCTGTTCAAGTGGCAGGAAAGTAAGCATACGCAGGCATTTTAAAACGTCCTGGTCAGACACATTGCGCCAGTACTGGTAAAACTCAAAAGGTGATGTCTTGTTCGGATCAAGCCAGACAGCACCGGACTGGGTCTTACCCATCTTTTTGCCCTCGGAATTGAGCAGCAGGTTGATCGTCATTGCATAGGCATCTTTTCCCAACTTACGGCGGATCAGTTCTGTACCGCCCAGCATATTGCTCCACTGATCGTCTCCGCCAAACTGCATATTACATCCGTATTTCTGGAATAACATGTAAAAATCGTAACTCTGCATGATCATGTAGTTAAACTCAAGGAAACTCAGACCTCTTTCCATACGCTGCTTGTAGCACTCTGCGGTAAGCATACGATTGACAGAAAAATGTGGTCCGACATCACGCAGCAACTCAACGTAATTCAAGCCCATAAGCCAGTCTGCATTATTTACCAGGATTGCCTTGTCTTCTGAAAAATCGATAAAGCGGCTCATCTGCTTTTTGAAACAATCTACATTATGTGCGATTGTCTCTGTCGTCATCATCTGACGCATATCACTTCTTCCGGACGGATCCCCGATCATGGCTGTTCCGCCACCGATCAATACGACCGGCTTGTTACCAGCCATCTGCAAACGCTTCATCAGGCAAAGTGCCATAAAGTGTCCTACATGAAGGCTGTCTGCGGTAGGGTCAAACCCAATATAAAAGGTAGCCTTTCCGTTATTGATCATCTCCTTGATCTCTTCTTCGTCTGTTACCTGGGCGATCAGTCCTCTGGCAACCAGTTCATCATAAATTGTCATTTTTTCCTCCATTTCCGCAACCTGACAAAAGTTGCTCCTATATTCTATGCGTGGAAGATCTGTTACAGAGCGTTTTTGTTTTATACAAAAAAACGCCCTCTATCTTCTTCCAAAGATAAAGGACGAGTAAACTCGTGGTACCACCTTTATTCACAGGTATCTCACAATACCTGCCTCATCAAGTCTCACAATGGCATCTGCTGATAGGCATTATGTAAAACTCTTAGCACGATAACGTGTGCCAGTCCGGCGCATCCTACTTTTAGCATAAATCCAAGTTCAGACTGCTACTCAGGAAGGTATTCAAGATACCGTCTTCTACGTCTCGCACCAACCGACGCTTCTCTGCTTCTGATCTCTGTATCTCTACTCTTTTCCATCAACGTATTTATCAATCTCCCTCATTATACAGGCGCAGGTTTTCATTTGTCAATATGGGATTTTTTTCTTGCCATTGCCAAGATATCAGAAAGATTATCGCCATT
>CAVLBP010000039.1:0-12190 GCA_963661325.1 bacterium | reverse complement strand
GGTCATTTTTATACTGTCTTCCTGCCATAAGTTTCATCGCGACCAAATATTCGGCTGAGATCGTACGGATCTGCAAGATATTTGAAAAGGTTTTATAATATTTTGCATGCTCGATCAACTTCGGCGTATATGAGTTGGTGTTGATAAAATCTGTATTAAGCCACCCAACCGGCAGATCCAGCCTGTCACCAACAATACGGATTGCATCCTGCATGGCACTTGACGATCTGATGATAGCATCCATATCATATGTCATTTCACGAAATCCATAATTTACAAGAATAGATGCACCACCAATCAGAATAATTTCTGCGGGAACTTTCGTCCCATTCTTTTTCCGAAACTCCTTTGCCAATTCCTTCAGGTAGAAATCTAAATTTTCTTTTGTAAATGGTTTATCAGTAGACATTGCGTACCTCGCTTTCGACAATATTAAACCGCATAAACTCCGGTATCGCCTTCTCTACCGCTTCTTTTTTGATCGTATCATCACCACTTGCCGCACAGGATAATGTAATACCCATAGGAAAGCACGGCTTCTCCAATTTCTGCTTTCGGATATCATTATAATTTGTACATATTGGTAACTGATTTTTTCTTGATAAATAATCTACCATTGCCAAAAGATACATAGATTCCCTATACCAATGCTTATCATATAACTTTCGGATCTCATCTGTCTCTAGTGTCTCAATAATAAAATCTATATCGCCAAGATCTTTTACATGATGACAGGTGTTACTCTTAAATGTCTCAAAGTTACATCTGAAATCCTGTGGCTTCGTTTGGTTGTTTTCCAGTAAAAAATCAACCGTCACACCCAAAACACGTGCAATCTTATATAAAGTCCCGGCTGCACATCTGGAAAGGTCTGCTGTACCATTACAAATATCTGTAATCGTTGTCATAGCCACTCCGCTCTCTTTACTCAGACGGTATCGGGACATATTCTCTTTTTCAAGCAATTCATTGACGATCATAGCATTCTCCTTTTCTCTAATATATCGGTCAACCGAACTATTGTCAACAAGTAAAAAACGGTATGCGCAATCTAAAGACTGCACACACCGCTTTTACAAGAAGGGTTTTATCTAAAGTTTACTGTTCATGCTTTTTTGCAAGATCTGCTGCCATCTGTGGCTTAAATTTGTCGATCTTATAGTTAAATGCCAATATCGTCATGATGACAAAGAGCACCAGTGGGAACCAGTTGTACAAAATGACGATCGCATTTGTTGCCACCTCAGACTGTACGGCAAGGCTTCCGTCATATCCGGTAAGACCCATGATAAGTCCGATCAGACCTGCTGCAATACCGGCTCCTAATTTTCCGGCAAAGTTATTGATGGATGCCACAAGACCTTCGATCCTGACACCGGTTTTCCACTCGCCATAATCCATACAATCGATCAGATAGGTGTTGATCATCATGGTGATCGGCATGATACCTACCTGGAATAAAAGACAACCGACAATGATCGTTGTCATGTTTGCACCACCAACGGTACGGATGATGATACCGACCAGACCGATCACGGAACCATACTGGAGGATCTTTGTCGTACCGATCTTTCTAGCCAGCCATGGGAAAATGATAAATCCCGGAATTACGATCATTGCTGTCACAGATACGATAGATACCAGTGATACATCACCCATGATATATTTGAAATAATATGTTGTCGCTGTTGCCATGTTATTGACAATATAAGTAAAGAACATCAGACCAACGATAATGAACATATACTTGTTCTTGAAAAGATAGCCCATAGATTCCTTCATGGAAAGTTTCTGCTGTTCTGCGCCTGCATTCACTTCCGGTTCGTCTACCACGATCTCTTTTACAAAAATGAAGCGTAAAATACCGATCAATGCCATTGGGATCGCCAATGTGATAGCATATTTGATCCAACCGCTCTGCGTTGTTCCTTCATTTGCAAGGAACTGTGGAATCATGATGTTAAAGATCATGCAGCAGAACATAACGACAAATCCGTTTACGGAAATTACCTTGATGCGGTTATTATCGGTAGAAAATGCTCTTGCCAGATATACGGAATCGATGCCGCCCAATGCTGTGGAACAAATCGCATTGATAATAACATATGTAACAAAGAGCCATACATACTGTACGGTCTTGCCTGCATCCGGCACGGCAAACATGATGACCGTAAAGATCCATTCAAATACAATAAATACTTCATATGGTCTTGCTTTTCCGATTTTTGTCTTTGTCTTATCCAAAATATAGCCAAATCCAAGATCCGTAAAAGCATCAATGACCTTGGATCCCAACAGAATCATACCGATCACACTGGCGCTCAAACCCAAAATATCCGTACTGAAAAATGTGATATAACCGATCAAAATAACATTGATTGCTGCTGATATACCTCTGGATGACCAGATCAGACTGTACCACATTGGCATCTTTTCTCTTGCGCCATATGGAACGCCTTTCTCATTTACTTTTGTTTTTCCCATAGTTGTTTTACCCCTTTCAACACAACTTGTATTTGATATATTTATCATATATAATTAAATGTGATAGAAACATATCAATTTTAACTTTAATTTTATAATTTTTTAACATATTCGAGGTAATATTTATGTTTTATATGACCAGCCATCCCAAGAGAGATATCAGTCAATCACAAAATGACTTTATCATTCAGCACGATGCCACAGACACGGATCAATTTATTTTAAACTATCCCTATCGCATCACCCTGATCTCCATTCAGCCGGACAGACCCGAGGAATATCAAAAATTGACCATGATCTCGCCACATGATACCTTCTTCTCGAAACTATCCCTAAAAGAAGTAAAACAGATACCTAACGGCAGAAATCTGCACAAGCACGATTTTTATGAGATCATGATCGTTCTGGATGGGGAAGTGTATCAGAACATCGAAAATGAAAGACACCTTTATACCAAGGGAAGCTGCTGTATCCTCAATAAGAACGTGCGACACACCGAAGAATACAAAGATTACTACCGTGTCGCCTTTGTTCAGATCTCCTCTGATTTCATGCGACACCTCTATGGATGTATGACCCTGCATATTTTTGGCAGACATAAAACGACGGATTCCAAATTCCTACAGTTTTTGGACGACAATATCAATGAACGGCAATCCGCAAATAAGAATTATCTGGATTTGATTCCCAAAAAGGAGCACGAATTTCTGGTAAAGCATGTGCACAGCATTTTAGACCAGATCGTACATATCACGATCGATCCCGCACCGGATGCCAATATTCGGGTACAGAGTCTCTTTTTAGACCTGCTCTACAATCTTTCGCGCCCGGACTATTATGACTCCCTTCCTATCCGCATCGGAACAGATACGGAAAACCGGCTCTTTCAGGAAGTCACAAAACTCTTTGAAGCAAACCACGGACATATTTCCAGAAAGGAATTATCCGATACCCTCAGTTATTCCGGGACTTACCTCAATGCCATCTGCAAAAAATACTCAGGGCTTTCCCTCTTTGACTATGGTATGCATTTTTGCATGAAAGAAGCCGGCATACGCCTTTTGGAAACTGACCAGAGCATCACTGACATTTCCAGAGATTTAGGTTTTACCAACCAGACGCACTTTTACAAGGTATTTAAGGAAAAATACAAAATGACACCTCTGCAATACCGCAAACAGAACCAGACAAAGCCATAAATACAGGCATAGGAAAAGGAGCCGGGACTTAAGTCCCGACTCCTTCGTTTTACTTTATGTAATTCTAAATTCTATTCATACTGGCTCTTGTTTGCTTCTTCGTTGTTATGAATAGTCTGTGCGACATCCTGCATCTTTTCCTTTGTCAGATCATACCATTTCATGGCTACGATCGTACAAGCAAATCCGATGATCGGAAGTCCGAAGGACAAGAACATGGACATCCAGAAGAGTGGCCATGTTGCAGGATCACCCATCTGTGGTGTAACCGTCTTATATCCAATAAATGTGATCATAAATGCTGCAATGGCATTACCAAATGCAGAAATGAACTTATCAAGCAACGACTTGATATTTGCTACGATACCAGGAATGTACTGACCGGAACGTGTAAGTTCGTAGTCTGTAACATCAGCCATCATAGCGGAGTTTGCTGTTGTAACAGCCATCTGAGCGCCCTGCTTGATGATCATCAGTAAGCAGTAGATCAAGGTTGGGATCAATGCTGTACCGATGGTTGTCATCTTGCCCTGTGAGTAAAGCACGAAGCAGGCAATGATCATAACAACGTTGGCGATCAAAGAAACCCATGTCCAAAGTACGGTTGTAAACTTAGAACCCTTCTTACCGATCATAGCACCACCGATAAAGGCAAATACAATACCAATGATCATAGAAACATTACCTACCATGGTAGATGCTGTGTAAGATCCGATCAAAATACCGGCAAGCAAGGTATTAACCAGTGACTGTGAAGCCGTTGTTGTAGCGATCTTATCAGATGCGGTAGCAACAATCATCATCTGTAATGGCTTGTTGCCCTTTAAGATGCCCCACATTTCCTTAAGACCAAGTTTCTGCTCTTTTTCGCCTTCCTTCTTAGGTGGCTTGCAGGCATTGAAGATCTCGATCGTATCGGAACGCATCAATGCGATACATGCAACAAGTACGAATACACCACCGGCAAGTGCATACCAGTAGCAAGCCTCTTTTAACATGGCTGCATTGTACTGGTTGTCATATCTAGGCAAGATAGAAAATGCAACGATAGAGTTGAATACCATTGGTGTGATGTATGAGTAGCAGGTACCGATCAGACCAACCATACCTCTTTGCTTTGGATCGTTGGTAAGTACCATACCGACAGCACCACCACCGATGTTGTTCAAGGTATAACCGATAAAGTAAACAATGTAAATAATGATAAAATAGATCAGTCCGGCAACGCCGTCATGCTTTCCTGCTGCCCAGTTGAAGAGTGCGAAAGCAGATAATGCCTCGATTGCAAAACCTCCAACTAAGAAGATACGGATCTTACCTCTCTTTGGATTTACGATATCAAATAACCATCCAAAGAAGGTATCTGTTACCGCATCAAACAAACGGCAGACCGTAGCAATGATACCCATGGTCGCAACTGCGATACCGTATCCTTCTGTAGCAATGTAAGATGCATACATCATTAAAAGATAGAAGCAAATTCCATTACCGTTGTTAGCCATACCAAAAATCAACTCAAACCAGTTGGCACGGCGATAATCGACTTTTCTTTCCTCAGCCATAATTAAACCCTCCATATTATTTTTAATTTATCACTTTTGTACACTGCATTTCCATTTTCCGTTGGATCTAGTGCAGTATCTCTGTGGCTTATGATTAAATTATAAAGAGTTTATAAAATCAGATGTCGGAAAATTCGACGAAATGTAAACAAATTTGTCTGATCTGTCGATTTTTTCAACTTATCTATACAAATTCGTTGGTCATATGGCTTTTTTCTTATTCTTGTCCTATTTATTATCTATACACATGTATATTAAATCTATAGAGATACGACTCTTTCGTAAGATCCGGCGTCAAGGATCTCTGGATCACAACCTTCCAATCGGATCGTAGCCGTCATATTTGCCGGGATCTCAAAGGTGTAGACAATACGGTTTTCTTCGTATTTCCATGCAGATGCGATCTTTCCATAAGGAGAATCATAGGTTGCATTGGCAAAGCCCAGACGCTCATCCGGCTGTGGAGCAATGGTGATCGCACCATCCTTTACAAGAATACCGCAGGCAGAATCCATGAGCCAGCCAACGATAGCACCATAGGAATAGTGGTTGAAAGACTCCTTTGGGTTTCCGTTTTCGTCAAAGCAATCCCAATCCTCCGGGATCGTTGTGCAGCCTTTTGTCACTGCATAAAGCCAGCCCGGCATCTCCTTTTGTAAAAGCAGATCATATGCTTTTTCCTTTTGTCCGTAGTGACTGAGACTGCGGCAAAGTTCGTGTGTCGTCAAAAATCCGGTATTCAGATGATCGCCATTTTCCGTGATCTTCTCGGCAAGATCTGCTGCCGCCTGCTTCTTTTCCTCCTCGGATAAGAGGTCATGCGCGATCGGACGCACAAAACGGCATTGCCTCTTTTCTTCCTTTACCCTGCCATTTTCCAGATATACGGCACGATATGCCTCTTTTGCCTTTTCCGCGATCTCCTGATAGCGGGCTGCATCTTCCTTCTGTCCCAGATGGTCTGCCATCTTGCTCATATAGACAAGATGGAGATAGAAAAATGCGGTTCCGACTTCCGGATCTCCCTTCATGACCAGATTTTTCATATAGGAAGCGGTATCCTGGTTTGGCTCCAGCCATTCGCCCCACATCCAGCCAGTATCGATCATATACTGGCGATACTTCTTTGGCAGGCTGGTCTTATTGACAAGTCGTGTCTCTTTTGCACGGTTGATCTCATATTCTGTCCATTTCTTCAAAGCCTGATAATTCTGGCGGATCAGTGTATCTTCGCCATAGCGCTGCATAAGGCGGAACGGCACGATCTCAAAGGCATCTGACCAGCCAATACCGCCGTCGATCTCCATCATGCCCATGAGTTTTTCCTTTTGTCCTGCCGGTGTGCATTTTGGTGCCACCTGCGGTACAAGGCCATCCTCATACTGACCTGCCGCCTGCTCGCGGATCCATTTTGCATAGACCGGATAGCAGTCCATCAGATACATAGCAGTATGGATGTATGCCTGACAGTCACCGGAATAACCGGATTTCTCCCTTGTCGGGCAGTCCGTCGGAACATCCACAAAATTACCCTTCATAGACCAGAGGGCATTTTTAAATAATTGATTGACCTCTTCCACACCACAGGAGAAGGTCGCGGTTTCCTTCATATCGGAATAAATGGCAACTGCTGTAAATGCAGATGGGTCAATGTCAAAATCCGCCTCTACTTTCACATAGCGGAAGCCCATATAGGTCTTGGTCGGATGATATGCATTGTGACCATCTTTGCAGATATAGCCTACTTCCTGCTTTGTCGGCGCTTTTGGATTCTGGAAGTTAGCAATGGTAAAGTTACCATCTGCATCCAGCACTTCCCCATGGGTCAGGGTCATTTCTTTGCCGGCACATCCCTCAAAATCGAGTACGACATAACCGACTAAGTTCTGTCCGAAATCAAGAACCTTCTCTCCCTTTGGATTTTCCAGCCATTTTGCCCGGAAAGTTTCTTTTGGCACGACCGGAATGGTATCTCTACAGATCAGATTATCAAAGCCAAAATCTTTTACCTTGACCTCATGCAGATCACAAAGTTCCTCTAACCTGGCATCGTATTCCTCGCCTGCCATGAAATCATTGAGACCGATCGGTCCGTTTTGTGTCGCCTGCCATGTCTCGTCGGTCAGACAAACCGGTTTTTTCGCAATCTCCAACTGTGCCAGAAGTCCGATATCGGATCCATGCACATTTTTTGCCTGTGAATTTCCCATAGAACCACGATACCAGCCGTCACCCAGAGATACGACGATCTCATTTTCACCGGTCTTTAAAAATGCCTCGACCGGAAGGGTTTCGACCAAAAGCCGCTTGTCATACTGCTCTGTACCCGGCATCAACTGATGGTCTGTGATCTCCCTGCCATTGATCTGTATATGCATCAGACCATGACAGGTCGCGTAAAGGTAAGCCCCTTTTTTCTGTCCAGCCTTTATATCTTCCTCTGTCAGATCAAAGGTCTTTTTCAAATAAGAAGCCCGCTGTCTTTCTTCCGGCGCATGTTCTCTTTCCGGGTCGATCCACTTTGCCTGCCATGCCTCTTTTTCGATCCCTGTTGTCACAAGGATGCGGCTTTCATCGCTTGCAATATCAGATTCATCCCATACGCGCAGGATGATCTCTGCCTTGGTACGATAAGGAATGGCATTTTGCAAATGATAAGACATGAGTCCGCCTGCCACTTTTCCGCTCGCTTCTATTTCCTTTGCCTGCTCTGCATCTGAAATATCTCTGACAGTCACTTCATAAGCCGTCTGCTTCTTTCCACCCTCTAATTTCCAACGGATATTTACATCACTGCCATCAATTCCACATGGCTGCGACATATGGTTGACCTGTAAATCTGCTATCTTCATAAAATAAAAACCTCCCATTCTGCTTTTTATACTCCTATTGTAAAGGCTTGCAAAAAACAAAAAAAGAGGTTATTTCTTCCTTAAAATATGGTGATATGAAACTAAATGTAATCATGTCGGTATTGTAGCGGCGTCTTTTTGTATTTCTTCTTAAAGATCTCGATATAATAAGAAGTGTCCTCATAGCCAACACGCAGGGCAATATCATCCACCGCCATTCTGGTATTCTGCAAAAGCAGGGCACTTTCTTCCAGTCTGGTCTCCTGAATGTATTTTAAAATGGTCGTTCCCATATGCTTTTTAAAGATGCGGTTGAGATAAGTCTTGGAATAGTGAAATTCCTCTGCCACTTCCTCTAAGGAAATAGCGGCGTAGTGATTGCGGATGTAGATCAGGATCTTTGCGATCTGGTCTCCCTCTTTTCCGAGACTAGACGACAATTTCACATTTTCGCACTGTCCTAAAAGTTCCAGAAAAAAGATGCTCAGATAATGATCGCAGATTTTGGATCCATAGACCTGATCGCCCAGATAAGCCACCATGAGGTCTAGCAATTTGTCCCGCAGGACCTCTTCCTCTCCACCGGCAAACACAATATAAGTTCCGGACTCCTGGGAAAAGAGGATCTCACTGAAAAACTGATATAAAAGGCTATTCTGCGGAATGTCCCCCAGAAAGGTCTTTTCAAAGGTATATTTGTTGACCACGATGTTGATCATAACGCTGTCATCATAGATTGCCAGACAATGCTGCATGCCCGGCGGGATAATGACAAGATTTCCCTGCTGTAAAGTCTCCTGCTTCTCCTCCGCTCCCTTTTTCTGGCGGAAGGTATGGGTCACCTGACCGCGATAGATATAGCACATTTCAATAAACTCATGATCGTGGAAATCTCCCGGAGAAAATCGCATATGCTTGTTGATGAAGATATTTTTGTCAGTGGAAAAATAGTCCTTATGTAAAAAATGGATCTGTTCTTCCTGTTTCCACTTCTTTCTGATCTCTTCCTTTGTCTGGAGACCTTCGTATAGATCCCAGTGCACATTATCCAGCGATAAGACTTCTTTTGGATATTTTGCCTCTTCCTCTTTTCTTTTTTCTATAAATTTATCTGCGCTCTTTTCCAAAAACTGATATTGGCGCGCGACATCTTCTGCTGTCTCTTCGCTTCCCAACCACGCATGGTATGTCTGATGATACGCACGAAACATCTTCTCCACCGCGCTGTAATCTGCCAGATAAGACTCAATTATTTCCTTTGAAACCATTCTATCTCCCAAAATATGAAATCCCTGCTAACCTAAAATCTTCTTTTAGATTAGTAGGGATTTTAGAATCTGTCAATCGCATTTCTCCTGACAGGTAAACCTGTATTGACCACTTCCGCATTCATGAGAACTCTGATCCGGCAAAATAATGGTCGCCTGTGTATTGCAAGGCACATCCACTTCTAGGATAAACTGACCATCCTGACGTTTCCATTCGCTTCGGATCTTACCATAAGGCGACAGGTAAGACTGCTTTCCAAAGGAAAGACTCTTGTCCGGTCTTGGCTCTACGGTAAAATGCTGATAGCCGGGTGCATCATAAGAGATACCTCCGATATTGCGATAGATCCAGTCTGCCACGCAGCCAAAAGCATAATGGTTCATGGAAATGACCTGCACATCCCCTTTTTCATCCTCACAGTTCCAATTCTCCCAGATGGTCGTCGCGCCCGCTTCTACCTCATATATCCAACTTGGACGCTTGTTCTGATACAAAAGTCTGTACGCCAGATCCCTGTGTCCGTAGTCACAGAGCACATCCAAAAGGAAAGGTGTCGCCAAAAAGCCAACATCCAGCCGATCATCATTCTGGTGGATCAGATCTGCCAGCCGGTCTGCTGCCTTTTGCTCCAGATTTTCCGGCAATAATCCTGCATGCAGGGCTAAAACATAGGCACCCTGCACGTCCATCTGCAAAGTCCCATCTGCCTTTACCATGGATTTCTGATAAGCACTTTTTATCTTTTCTGACAGATCAGCGTATGTTTTGACATCTTGTGTCTGCCCGATGACAGCGGCTGTCTCGGATAACATCTTGCAGGACATATAGTAATAGACCGGTGCGATATAAAATCTTCCGTCTTTTGCACTCTTTTTGACGGCTGCTGACATGCTTCCCTCTTTGGTCGCACTCGGGATCAGCCATTCGCCATAATGAAATCCGGTATCCCACAAATATTTTTCTGTCTCAGGATCCTGCCGTCTCTCTTTCGGCTGCTTGGTTTCTGCCTGCTTTTGCATATAGGAAACCCATGCCTTCATGGTCTTATATTGCTTTTTCAAAATCTCTGTATTTCCGGTCGCCAGATAAAGCATATAAGGTACGACCACTGCTGCATCGCCCCAACCGCTGGATGCAATTTCCGAAAAAGATCCACCAAGCATCATATTGGTCATCTTTGCGACCATTTTGAAGAAATCAGGATACGGCACGACACTCGGGATCTGTCCGTCCTTTTGCTGGTTCAGACTCATATTGGCAAGCCAGCGTGTAAGCAAGCCATTCAGATCCTGATTGGCAAGGGCAGTTTTTACATAGACAGTCATATCTCCTGTCCAGCCCATTTTTTCGCGCTGCGGACAATCTGTCGGAATAGATATCATGTTGGATCTCTGGCTCCATCTGGTATTTTCGACCAGACGGTTGATCTTGGCATCGCTGCAAGAAAAATCGCCGATCCAAGCCGCATCCGTAGCAATGACGATTGCCTGGACATCCGACTCCTTGATCGTATCCAGACCACAGACGCGGACATAGCGAAATCCATGGAAGGTATATTTTGGTTCAAAGATGACTTCTTCACCGGAAGATATAAATTTATCATGCTGGTTGATACCTTGGATATTATTAAAAAAGTTGCCGGCTTTGTCCAGAGTCTCACTGTGTTCCAAAGTCACTTTCTGTCCCTTTGGCACATGGATGCGAAGGCGCAGACGACCGGCAATATTCTGTCCAAGATCAAGGACAGTCTCACCCTTTGGCGTATGCAAAATTGTTTTTATTGGTAGCGTTTTTACAGAGCGGATCGGCTCGTCATCTTGCATCTTGAGATTGTCATATCCAAAATTACCTGTTTTTGCAGGACTCCATCCATCCATACTGCAATCTGCCTGACACCAGTTTTTTACCTCTAAATTAGCATCAAAAGTTTCTCCGTCGAAAAGATCTGCCCGCGTGATGGCTGACTTTCTCTCCATGACTTTTTCATCCGATCCGAAAATCTCCCTGCTTCCATCCTGATAAGTAACTTCCAACTGCCAAAGAATGGCATGATGCGGATTATAGCCACGATAGGACTGCTTGGTGGTAGGGCAGCGATACCAGCCGTCTGCCACTTCCATACCGATCACATTATCCCCGCTTTGTAAAAGTTCGGTCACATCATAGGTCTGCACACAGAGATATTTTTCATAAACTGTAAATTCCGGTGCAAACTCACGGTCATCCCCGCGACTGCCATTTACATACAAATGATAAATTCCATGACAGGTCGCATAAATTCTGGCACTCTTTATGGTATTTGCAAGGGTCACCTTACGTTGGAATAAAATCGCAGCCTTATCCTTTTTCTTACTGATCCTGGATACGACCCACTTTGCCTGCCAATCTTCTTTTTGCAAAAGCCCGGTCTCAAAGAAATCTTCATTCTCTGCCAAATTCCCATGATTGTCCCAGACCCTGGCTTTCCAGAAATATCTGCTATGACTCTTTAAAGGCTGCCCCTCATAGGAAATATATGTGCTCTTATCACTTTCTTTTTTCCCGGAATCCCAGAAAATCTGCTCATTTTCGTCTTTTACTGTAATCTGATATGCCGTCTGCACGGTATTTTGCTCCTGGCTTTTCAGGATCCACGAAAAATATGGCTGATCCCCGATCCCGATCGGATGCTTTCTGTCTAAACATTTTAAATCTTCTATGACCATATCTATGCTCCTTATCCTTATATTATAATTTCTTGCTAACACAAAAATATTATAATATAGTAAATAAAAGGCATTCAATCAACTATATTGCTTAATATATTAACTATCTTGCTATAAGG
>CAVLBP010000038.1:12385-19726 GCA_963661325.1 bacterium | reverse complement strand
TTTTGTACTGCATCTGCAATGCTTTCTTTCTGATCTGCCGGAATCAGTTTGACCTGAAAGGCGACATCACTGACCTTCTGACCGTCTGCGCCCTTCATGATCAGCGTCAGATCCTTTTCAATGGACTCTCCTTCCAAAGAACAGTCTGTAAAGGTCGGCACCTCCACAACCTCCGTATTCGTTTTTTCCTTCTTGTCTTCCTTTGCCACGTTTTCCTTTGGTCTGGTGGAATTGTAGGCAAAGACACCGATACCGACGCCTGCCGCCGCAATCACTACTGCGCTCAGGATCATAACAAACTTTTTGTTTTTTAATAATACTTTTAACTTTTTCATTTTCTCTTGTTGTTCCTTTTATCATGTTGATTTTTACAACCCCAGATACTTCTCCCAGTATCCAAGGCTCGTGATCTCTTTTTTCGCCTCTGCCCACTGCTGCATCATGACATCATGATTCTTTCTGATCTTCTTAGCCATCTTCAGATAATCGCAAAAATCTTTCCAGCCTCTTGCATAACTTTTCTCTGTCATGTAGCCCTTGCGTTTTTCCTCATCATAGTGGAAAATCTTCTTGGCACCAAAAGCAATGCCACTGTCACGCAGTCCGGCAACCTTGAGTGCCCTTGTACTCGGAAGGATCCAGCGTATGATCGCCCAGACACTCCATGCCAGATAATGGCTGTGGAATCCATTTTCCTCTACCATATCCTCGGTCAGCCCATAGGCAGACAATTCCTCATACTTATAATTATGCTTGGTCAGTGCCGCATGTTTCTCGAGCGGATCCAGGGTCTTAAAGAATTCCGGTCCCTTGTAAAAATCATCGATAGCCTCATAGATGATCTCTGCATCTTCATAACGATAACGGTTCAAAGCCCCGACAATACGGTTTGACAAATGATGGATCACATCACCTGCTGTCGCACAGGTTTGAGTTCCTGCCATGCCGATCAGCATATTGCGGATATCGTAATAAGTCATACGCGTTGCCGCCTTGTTGATTCCCTGCGGATGCCATACACAGATACCATTTAAAAGGATCGTACCATTCTTCTCATTACGCACCCCATATTCCATGTCATCATAATGGATAAACAAAGGTATCGGCAGATTGTCTTCTGTAATAATGGAGGTCGGGATAACACTGTACCACCAGCCGCTGTAATTGATCGGATTTTCACATTCATTGGTGGCAACACATTCCTGTCTGCGCAGGTCCCACATCTTATTATAAAAAGTCACCTGCGTGCCACGCCATCTTGCCCCAGCCTCAAACTGCTTATAGCGAAGATTTAACATGAACATTTCGCCTCCAACCATCATATCATGATGCTCTTCATCAACGAATTGCAGGAAATGATAGGTGCGCTCCAATACATCTGTAGAAAGGATGATATCGTCATCCATCAATATGATATGGGTAAATGGCGAGTCCTGGCGATGAAAAAGGGCCTCGATCATGGTTCTTGTAAAACCGCCCGCCCCTCCGGCATTTTTATTTGGGAAAAGATGCACCTTGTCACTCTGGAAGGTATCCTGTGGCACCGTCTGTCCATTATCTGATATATAAACTTCTACATGTTCACACAATGGCGACTCGGCATTATTGATAACCTTATCCAGTACCAGATTCACATTTTTCTTTAAAAATTCCTCTCTCTGGAAGGTACAGATGCCAAGCACCAGTTCCACCGGATTGACATCCTCTTGCTCTGCGTCTGTCGTATATGCCCCGGACAGGAGAGAAACTGCATCCTCATACGGCGTCATCGTAATATAGTAAATGCCCTCATCGGCTAATTGAGCAAATTGGATAGTCGTCTTGACCGCCTGCTGCCCCTGGCCCGTTACAAATGCTTCTGTTTCTTTAGGGCAATCCATTTCCCGTCTTTTATTGTGCAGGAAACTATACATGGTTTCCTCATCCGGAAACTCCTGTGACATATGCTCTGTCTCTACCATACCAACCGTCTGATATGCTCTGACCTCCACCGGACCGCTGGTCACGATCTCCAATGCCAGATTCGACAACTTGGTGTATTTCTTCCATTTTCCAATGGAAAAAGCATTGAAATACGTATCCAGGGATAAGATCTCTCCACGTTTGATCTCAAGTGGGAAAGATTCTGCTGCCACATCCGACGCTTTTACACCATCAATCATCTTATGGAACATAACATCTCCATCATCATATGGGTAGGTCGTAATATCATTTCCCTCTTTATCTACTTTTCTAAAATACATCCCCCACTCATTGCATACCTCTTTGCTTGGTCCGATCAATTTCTGAATAATCACTGTTTCCATCCTCCTATCTCCGGTGCAAAGCGCATCCCCGCCGTCATTCCCTTCCACATCGTAGCAATGCGCATTTTCTTTCCATCCCTGCTCTTACACAGGACGCGCAGCATATTTAGGAAAAATGCCGCAAAGTAAACACATACTTCCTTTCCCCCACGTCTTTTTGCCGTGCACAGATCATTACGAAATGCATAAAAATATCTTGGCACACGTCCTATATCATCGATCACGATATTACTCCCGGCATTGGTCTTCATTTTGTGGATAACCACGCTCTCTTTGACATGATAGCATGGATAAGTCTCTGACACCCGAAGCGTGTATTCCTTATCATCGCCCCAGATGAAATACTCCTTGACCGGCAGCCCTTTTCTTTCCACTGCTTCTCTTGTAAAAAGCAAGGAAACAAAGGTTGCACTGTCCACCGCCTGCATGGTCAGAGTTTTTTCTTCTGCATCCTTGCCGGATACAGAAAACTCCTGTCCTACATAGTGCTGACGGTTCATCTGGCAAGGACTTCCATCTGTCCAAAGGACCGTTGACGAAACAAAACCAATCTCGTCCTGCGGTGCAACCTCTTTTCCGGCACACCTCATGCCATCCAATAATTTTTGCAGGGCATCTGTCTGCGGTATCGTATCATCATCCATGATCCAGATCGCATCTGCCCCATGCTCATATGCCCATTTCATGCCGGTATAAAATCCACCGGCGCCACCTGTATTCTCTTCCAGATGGATCGCATGGACCAGCCTGTCTCCGGCATCGCCTGCCGATACCATGCCATCTATCCACTCTTTTGTGCCATCCGTACTGGCATTATCCACAAGGAGCATATCTAATTGTGTGTTCTGGTCTACTTTCTGCTCTCGAAGAGCCTGTAAACACTCTTTCAATAAATCGATCCGATTATATGTGACGACTACCGCAACTATTTTTTTCACGTCTTTGCTTCTCCGATAAATAGGACTCTCCTGTCCAACTAATAGTGATACTCCGGATGTTTCCCCAGTTTTCCTGCTTTGCAATCCCTTATCACGTCACGCAGGATCTTTTGATTGCTCCTGCCCTGTTCCCTCGTCTCTTTCTTCCAAGTCATAAAAAAACTGAGCAGCCAAAAGACCCGATACTGCCACAGGATCACCCAGGCAGACAGGCTTCCCAAATGTCTTTTTGCCGTATCATAACGATTGCGATAACCATAATACTGCCGCCAGCTGATCCGATGTAAGACCCCTTTGGTCACCATCCCTTCCTTGGAAAGCACCGTTTTATGATGTAACACCGCTGCCGGCACCACCGTCACACCACCGCACTCCTGCAAGCGCAGACAATACTCCGTATCATCATACCAAAGAAAATATTCCTTTTCCGGCAGGCCAATCTCCCGTATCTTCTGTCCCTGTAGCAAGAGTCCGCAAAAGGTTGCAGCATCACAGGAAAAACTCTCACTTTGATACTCCTCGACAGAAACATTGCTCTCCACATCAAGCAGACGGTTTGTGATCCGCCTTCTATGGCTGACATCAATATGCCCCTCGGTCAAAACCTTTCCCGCAAGACCATAAATACCCGTATGTGCATTTGCATAGTCCAGAAGTTTTTCCATGTAGTCCGGTGCGATCATGGCATCATCATCAATGATAAGCACCCAATCGTAGGAACTTTGGCTTGCACGCTGTAAGCCATCATAAAATCCACCGGCACCGCCAAGATTTTCCTTTTCACGGATCACTTCAATATCTGACCGCGAAGCCAGATATTCTGCTGTACCATCTGTGCTATGGTTATCGACCACAATAACACGCGAAAAAGGAATGGTTTGCCCGCATACGCAGGCAAGACATTCCTTTAATAATTCTAAGCGGTTATAAGTTACGATAACGACTGCATTATTCATTCTTATACATTTCCTGATAATACTTCTGATAATCACCGGAAGTAACGTTCTTCATCCAATCTTCATGCTCAAAGAACCAGGCGATCGTCTTTTTGATACCATCCTTAAACATGGTCTCCGGTTCCCAGCCTACTTCCTTCTTGATCTTGTCAGGAGCGATGGCATATCTTCTGTCATGTCCCTTACGATCTTCTACATATGTGATCAGATCTGTGCTGACATTGGCACGTCTTGGATCATCTGCCGGAAGCATCTCCTGCAATGTCTCGATAATGATATTGATGATCTCAATATTCTGCTTTTCATTGTGACCACCGATATTGTAAGTCTCAAAAAGTTTACCCTTTTCCTGTACCATATCGATTCCCTTGGCATGGTCATCTACATACAACCAGTCACGCACATTTTTACCATCACCATATACCGGCAATTTCTTGCCCTGTAATGCATTGTTGATGATAAGTGGGATCAACTTCTCCGGGAACTGGTAGGGGCCATAGTTGTTGGAGCAGTTGGTGATATTTGCCGGGAACTTATACGTATCCATATAAGCCTTTACCAGCATATCAGAAGATGCCTTACTTGCAGAGTATGGGCTATGTGGATCATATGGTGTTGTCTCATAGAAATATGCATTTGGATCATCATCCAAAGAGCCATATACTTCATCCGTAGATACATGCAAAAACTTCTTGCCTTCCTTGAAAGTACCGTCTGGGAGTTCCCATGCTGCCTTTGCACAGTTCAGCATAACGGCTGTACCAAGGACATTGGTCTGAACAAAGACTTCCGGATTCTTGATGGAACGGTCTACATGAGACTCTGCTGCAAAATGTACCACACGGTCAATATCGTTTTCTGCAAAAATCTTGCTGATGGCTTCCTTATCACAGATATCTGCCTTGACAAAAGTATAATTCTCCCTGTCCTCGATATCCTTCAGGTTTTCAAGATTTCCTGCATATGTCAACTTGTCTACATTGATAATACGGATCTCATTGTCATATTTGCGAAACATATAATGAATATAATTGCTTCCAATAAATCCTGCTCCACCTGTTACTAAGTATGTTCTCATAATCTTCTCCTTCTTGATTACTTTATCTTTATCATTTATCTAAAACAGATGACATCATCTATTTCTTACTTTGTCGGATCTGCTTCCTCAACTCTCACAGTTTCTTCCAAATCCTCCACTTTCTTATACAACAAGCCAACCTCTTGTGTCAAGCGTTTACACTTTCTGGTCAGATTGGAGATAACGATCGTCTGGCTGAAAATGATCATCAGGACAAACAAAAGTCCTAAAAAAGTCAGCATATTGATCGGAAGCGTGATCCCCAGCGCCTGTGACATGATCGGAAGCAGTCCCGGAAACAGATCAAAGATCAATAAGAGGACTCCTACAAAAAACCAGATCAGTGCGTACTTTAATTCCAAACGTCTGATACGCACCAGATTTCCAATATATAAGATGGCTATGATCGCACCGATCGCGATCACCACCTGCAACCTAAAACTCATAGTACCTCCCTTAATCACCTATGGCAGCCATGATACATGCCAATGGCACTTTGATCATATAGTAAATGGACTTTTTAAAGGAAATCGAAGATTTTCCGGATGCTCGGGCTTTCATTTCCACCGGGATCTCCTTCACATAAAACCCTCTTTTCAAAACGGTAACCGCCGTCTCCGGCTCCGGATAGTCCTTGGGATAATCATTGGCAAACATATGCATGACTTCCTTATCCACCATACGCATACCACTGGTCGGATCTGTGATCGTCTGTCCGGTCAACAAGCGGATCAGCCAGGTAAAAAAGTGGATACCCACACGGCGTAAGCCTGTAGACTGAAATCCCTCTCCTTCAATAAAGCGGGAACCGATCAGCATATTGATGCCCTCTGCCTCCATGATGTCTGCCATTTTTTCCAAAAACTTGGCATCGTGCTGTCCGTCTCCATCAATCTGGATCGCATAATCATAGCCAAATCGATGTCCATACAAATATCCAGTCTGTACGGCAGCACCAATACCGGAATTGATACTGAGGGTCACCATATTGTAGCCCAGCCGGTCACACAATTCCTTGGTTCCATCCATGGAATGATCGTTAATGATGACATAGTCAAAACTCGGCGCATTCTTTTTGATATCTTCTACTGTCCTCTCGATCGAACCGACCTCATTAAATGCCGGTATGATCACCAGTCGTTTCTTCATTGTTACCTCTAGCAATTCTCCATGTCAAAATCTTTTAAATAGACATCCAATGCATCTTCCCAATTTGCCATAGCAAACTGATCTGTTGTCAGGCGCAGCATGTAGTTATCCAGATTTGAATATGCCGGACGTTTTGCTGCATCCGGGTTCATATTGGCATATTCTTCGCTGGTAATATGATTGACCTTGGTCTTAATTCCCAGTTTCTTATAGAATGCCTCGGTAAAGTCTGCCCAGTTGGTCTCACCTTCACAGGTTGCATGGAAGATGCCATAATTGTCTGTTCCTTCCAGGAAATGGATCATCTTGGCAAGTTCTACTGCTGAAGTCGGAGATCCAAACTGATCGCATACCACTGACACCTCATCATGTGTCTTGGATGCACGTACCATAGTCTTAACAAAATTCTTGCCATCGCCATACAGCCACGCGGTACGAAGGATAAAGAACTTCTCTGCAAACTGGCGTACAAAATGCTCGCCCTCTAACTTGGTCTTTCCATAGGCACTGATCGGATTCGGCTCGTCAAACTCTGTACGTGGCGCACGCTCGGTTCCGGCAAAGACATAGTCGGTAGAAACATGTACCAGTTTTGCCCCTACTGTCGTCGCAGCGATCGCAAGATTACGTGGTCCGATCGCATTGATCTTGTAAGCAAGATCCCACATTTTCTCGCAGCCGTCTACATTGGTGAGTGCTGCACAATTGATGATAACATCCGGCTTTTTATCCAAAACCAGCGTCATAACTGCATCAATATCTGTAATATCCAAAGAAGTGATATTCTCTCCCTCTGCTACATCTGTCAGGATAAATTCCACCTGACCTGCATATTCCTTTTGAATTGCTCGTCCAAGCTGTCCGTTACAGCCAGTCACAAGTATCTTTTTCATATCATCTGCCCTTTCTTGTCT
>CAVLBP010000038.1:0-12375 GCA_963661325.1 bacterium | reverse complement strand
CTTGTCTATACATAATCATTTGCCTTTTTTGCAAGCCGGTTCATGGCAGAGAACATACCGCGAATGGATGCTCTCGTAATGTTTGAACTAACGCCCACGCCAAAGGTAATATTTCCGCTGCGGTTGTCACGCATCTCAATGTAGGCTGCTGCCTTAGCACCTGAGCCCTTGCCCAGAGAATGCTCACTATAATCCAGCACGGAGAAATCAACCTGCGGTACACACTGCTTGACTGCAAGTTTTACCGCATCGATCGGTCCGTTACCATCCGCCTCGGAATGGATTGCCTTGCCATTGTACTTAAAGTCGAGAGATACGTGTGTCTCGTCATCTGCCATATTATCATCGATATCCACAAAGACGAGTTCAAATGGCATCTTATTTTCAAAGTATTCTTTTTTGAAGGTTTCCATCATCTTCTGTGGTTCAACCTCGCCGCCTTCCTGCTCGGAAATATACTGGATGACATCCGCAAATTCTCTCTGCATCTGCTTTGGCAGCTTGTAGCCATAGACGGTATCCATCACAAAAGCGACCCCGCCCTTACCGGACTGGCTGTTGATGCGGACCACCGGCTCATATTTTCTGCCAATGTCTGCCGGATCGATCGGAAGATACGGAACTTCCCAATATTCATTTCCACGCTCCTGCATTGCATGTACGCCTTTGTTGATGGCATCCTGATGAGAACCGGAAAAAGCGGTAAATACCAGTTTACCTGCATATGGATGGCGCATATCTACATGCATCTTGCAGCATCTTTCATAGATCTCAACGATCTCCTTGACATCCTCGATCTCCAATTCCGGATTGATGCCTTGGGAGAACATATTGTAAGCAACCGTCAGAATATCCACATTACCGGTACGCTCACCATTGCCAAGCAAAGTACCCTCGACACGATCTGCACCGGCAAGCAGGGCTAATTCCGTGATGGCAACACCGGTACCACGATCATTGTGTGGATGCACACTCAGGATGATATTGTCCCGATCTTCAAAATGGGTGCTCATCCATTCGATCTGATCGGCATATACGTTCGGTGTATTCATTTCTACTGTCGCAGGCAGGTTAAAGATGATCGGTGCATCGGTCGCATGATCCCATTCCTTCTGCACAGCCGTACAGATGCGGAGTGCAAAATCTACCTCTGTACCGGTAAAACTCTCCGGTGAGTATTCCAACTGCACATTTCCGTCAAAATCTGCCAGATGCTCTTTGACCATACGGGTTCCTGCGATGGCAATGTCAATGATCTCATCCTGACTCTTGTTAAATACCACATCTCTTTGCAGAGTAGATGTGGAGTTGTAGATATGAACCACAACATTCTTGATGCCCTGGATCGCCTCAAAAGTACGATCTACCAGTTCCTGACGACACTGGGTCAACACCTGTACTTTGACATCGTCAGGGATCTTATTCTCTGCTACTAACTTGCGTAAGAAATCATATTCGATCTGTGATGCAGCCGGGAAACCGATCTCGATTTCCTTAAAGCCTAAGCGGAGCAAAAGATCGAACATTTCCATCTTTTCCTCTACATTCATCGGCTCGATCAGCGCCTGGTTACCATCACGCAGATCCACACTACACCAGATCGGCGCCTTTTCAATCTGCTTATCCGGCCAGGTACGCTCTGGGAAATTCAAAACCGGGTTTCTCTTATATCTCTTATAATTTAACATTTCTAAATTCCTTCTTTCTTATACTTGCGGCAAGAAATCAGCCTTTTTACTTTTATTCTCCAAATCCGTTTTCTACCAATGCCACCAGTGCCTTCAGGGCTTCTTCTTCATCTTCACCCTCACAGACGATCTCGATCTCATCACCGGATTTGATGCAGGCGCCAAGCACGCTCAAGACACTCTTGGCATTGGCTGTGCCACTTGCTCCATAATGAAACGTGATACTGGATGTGTATTTCATTGCCTCCTGGCAAAAGATTCCCGCTGGTCTTAAATGAAGGCCTGTGGGATTGATAATCTGTACCTTCTGTGTAACCATGACAACCTCCTATAACATTGTATTCATGATCAATTCTGCTAATTTCTTGGCTTCTTCTTCGATCTGCTTTTGATCCTTGCCCTCGATCATAACGCGGACAAGCGGTTCAGTCCCGGATGGACGGATCAGGACGCGTCCCTCTCCGGCAAACTTATCCTCCAGTTCTTTCACGGCACTGGCGATCTCCGGATACTCCATAAAACTTTCTTTCTTATGGTTAGGCACCTTGGCATTCACCAGTGCCTGTGGTAGGACTTCCATCACCTTGGCAAGTTCCGATAAAGGCTTGCCGGTATCCACCATGACCTGTAACAGATGAAGCGCACTCAAGAGCCCGTCACCTGTTGTATTGTCATCTAAAAAGATCACATGACCGGATTGCTCGCCACCTAAATTATAGCCGTTTGCAAGCATATTTTCCAAAACATAGCGGTCACCTACTTTTGTCTTTTCAATGTGAAGGTTCTTCTCCTGTCCCATCAGGGTAAAGCCCAGATTTGACATGACCGTAACTACGACCGTATCCTGTTTTAAACTTCCCTTTTCCTTCATGTAATTGGCACAGATCGCCATGATCTCATCGCCATCTACCATCTTGCCATTTTCATCTACGGCAAGCATACGATCTGCGTCCCCATCAAAAGCCAGCCCCAGGGCAGCCTTTTCATAGACAACTCTTGCCTGCAACTCTTCCATATGGGTCGATCCGCAATTAGAATTGATGTTGGTGCCATCCGGGTTTGTATGGATGGCTACCAGCTCTGCCCCCAGTTCACGCAGGGTCTCAACGGAGGTCTTATATGACGCGCCCTCTGCACAGTCGATCACGATCTTCATGCCGGAAAGATCGACCGGAACGGTCTTTTTCATAAAGTCCACATACTCGCGGATCATATCGAAACGGTATTCAATCTTGCCGATACCGGATCCGGTCGGCAGATTGATATCCTTCATGTCGTTGGCGATCAAAGCCTCGATCTCATCCTCCAGGGCATCGGACAACTTGTAGCCCTCGCCATTGAAGAACTTGATGCCGTTAAATTCCATTGGATTGTGAGACGCAGAAATAACAACGCCTGCATCTACCTTGTGTTTTCTTGTCAGATAAGCGATCGCAGGTGTCGGCATAACACCGGCAAAGATTGCATCTGCACCGACAGAACAGATACCTGCCATCAGAGCACTTGCCAACATACCACCGGATATTCTTGTATCACAGCCTACGATGATCGTCGGCTTGTGTGCCTGCTCCTTGGTAAGGACATATGCCCCTGCCTGACCCAGTTTCGTAGCCAATTCGATCGTAAGTTCTGATCCTGCTACTCCTCTTACACCATCTGTTCCAAATAGTCTTCCCATTTCTAACTCCTTTTTACTCCGTTGTGATTGTTATATTCGTCGTTGCTGCCGCCGCTGAAATTCCGCTATCCAGATCCAGGGTAACCGCCACACTGTGATCTCCTGCCGCCAGCCCACTGACATCTACCGATCCTGTGATATTCTCTGCGACCAGATCTGCTAAATCTGATGCCTTGCCACTGATCTTTACATCTACCGTTACAGCATCAAAAGCTGCCTTGCTGCCATCTGCCAGATTTTTAACTGTCAGATTGGCAGTCGGTACATGAAAAGTCTTTGTCTCATCTTCGGATATATTAATCTTGATCGTTGCCTGCGACGTACTGCCATCAGCCAATTTTGCACCACTCGGAAGATAAGTGCTAAGATCTACCGTAGTTGTCAGGCTTGATGTAATCTTGGACAGATCAAATGCACTGCCACTGATCGTAATCTCTGTGATTTCATTTAAAACATCTGCTTCACCAACAATCTCTATAGAATCCGGATCTACGCTGACAGATTCCAGATTCATTCCCTGTGGCAGAGTTCCGCTTGTCTCTACTTCTACCGAAACTGTTTTGACATGGGATACCGTCAGAAATACCCTGACCGTCTCCTGGTCAACTTCCAGGCGGCTCTGGTCAATCTCATTGCTGTTTTTGTCCAGAAAATGCAAGGTCACCTTCGTATCAAAATCCTCTTTGGCGCCATCAACATCAACATACACAACCACTTTTGCAATGGTGCTAACCACATCTTCCGGCCCGGATACAGACACACTGGAAGGATCTACTTCCGTCTTGTCAACCACACATCCATCTGCCGGTGTACCATTAGTCTCGACCTCCACATCATGCTTGGTCGTCATTATATTGCCGATGACAACCTGCAGATACAGTCTCTTGGCAGAAACCGTGATACTGCTGTTGTTATTGTTGACCGTGATCGTCACAGGGACACGGGAATCATCCTCTAAATAATTCATATCCGCTGTCGCCGTAAAATCAGAGCCTGACAGCCGCTCCATAACGGAACGCTTTGCCGTCACACGGAAACTGACGGTATTGCCCCCCTCTGGGATCTCATAGTAGCGTCCGGCATCGGTCAATACATCCGCATTGACCACCGTAACACTGGTCGTAAAAGTCTTAGTCTGGGTCGGATCATCCACATTGACAACGATCAGCCACAATAGGATAGAGAAGACGAGTGCCAAAAGTTTCAGTCCCCAGTTATTTAGAAACATCCGTTTGATCTTAGGAGTTATGCTTTGTTTCATCTTTTGCCCTCCTTCCCAAACGCGGTTTATCTTCCTCATCTGTATCTTTGACCGGATTCTGCAACTCGATCAATTTTTCTTTTAACTGATCGTCCGTCACATTCTCCGTCAGATGTCCGTTCTGTGCTATGGATACCCTGCCGGTCTCCTCGGAAACCACGATCGTCAGTGCATCGCAGACTTCACTGATTCCCAGCGCCGCACGGTGTCTGGTACCCAATGCCTTGCTCAAATTCATATTCTCGGATAAAGGCAGATAACAGGTCGCTGCCACGATACGATCGCCTCGTACAATGATCGCGCCGTCATGCAGGGGTGTGTTCTTTTCAAAGATATTGATCAGAAGTTGTCTGGTCAAAACGGCATCCAGAGTGATACCGGTTCTCTCCACCTCATCCAGGCGCATCTGGTTTTCTACCACGATCAGGGCTCCTGTCTTGACTGCTCCCATCTCAAAGCATGCCATGACCGTATCATTGATGGTCTTATCTTCAAAGCGCTTGGAAATGCTCTTGCCCACACCCAGATTGGCAAGGAAGGAAAAAAGCCTCCGTCGTCCCAGATCCTCCAATGCTTTGCGGAGTTCCGGCTGGAACACAACGATCACCATGATCAATGCCACATTGAGGAGTTTTTCACCCAGCCAGAGGATCGTGCTCATCTGGAATAGGGCTGCCAAAATAAAGAAGGCTACAACAACCAGAAGTCCTCGAAAAAGCATCCAGGTCCTTGTGTTCTGCACCCAGATCAAAACTTGGTAAATGAAAAAAGCAATGATGATAATTTCCACGATATCCGTGATCTGCACATCTGGAAAATTGATCCCAAAATAATCTCCAAAGAATGCATCCAGACTATTTATGATGTTGTCCATATCATCTCACTCCTTTCTTAATTGTCCTGTGTCTCTTCTGTTTCTTCCAGATCATCTACCGGAAGCGGTAATGTCTCAGAAGTAATTCGCTTGATCTCTTTTTCCTGCTCCGGTATGTGCATCTTTGGCACTGCCGTCACATAATAGTAGTATTCATCATCTTCAAACTGTACATGCTCAGTACGCGTATAATCAAATCCTCTGGCAAAAAATACCATGCCCAGCCCCACGATCAGGGTCACGACATTACCGATCACCAGAAGCGGTATACTTTCCTTTTCTCCGGTAAAGAGGATACCTGCCAGCATCAACACAAACTCAACGACTACGCCGGACAGCACACCTACCAGCCATGCATGTTCTATGCCCTTGGTGCGCACGGTGTAAACCACCAGAAACATTGCCGTCATCGCCACCAGATAAATGTAAAACATGCTGTTGTTCAAGATCTGCCCCTGTAACAACTCTGCCGCGCTCAGATCCGTATTGGGATCCAGAAAAGACGAAGCATTCTCCACGACTGCCTTCAGATAATAGGATAATACGCTTCCACATATGATCGTAGGGAGTTCGTGAATACTACGCATCAGCCCCGCTTCCATAGGTACGACAAAGGGGATGTTGAGATACCGGCATGCCGGTATGACCATCATATTATAGGTATCATCCGCCCGAAAATATGCGGATACGGCATAGCTGATCGCCAGTAAGACCAATGCCACGACTGCCACATCCGTCGATAAGGTCATAAGATGCATAAGTCCCACAAAAATCACAATAAAAGTAGACCCTGCCAGCGGAAGTAACATACTGATACCCGCGATCACCACAGAGACCCACCAATGATTTAAGATCTTTTGATAACCAAAACACCGATTCATGACCAGGAGGATAGCCAGTACGATCGCAAAACGGAGCAAGCGTACCACCCATTCTTCTCTTGTTATGATAAAATGCCTGATCTTCGTTCGTAACTGTATTAAAAATGTCATATTAGTCCCATCCCTCAGGTATTTTCGACAAGTCCTCTTCCTGATACATCTCGCGCAGATCCCGGTAATCCTTGCGCAAGTGGCGCAAGAGCGTCACGCCCTCGTCATATCGTTTGGCTGCGTGTCTGCGTACCATCCGAAGATAATAGTACATATATAATATATAGAGAACCAATCCCAATAAAATGCCAAGTATCAATCCAACCAGATGGATATTGACCACCAAAGTGCTGACCAGCAGGACGATAAGACCTGCATACAGTGCTGCATAGATCAGGCTTCCCAGAAAGATTCCTCCCAAGGTACAAAGAGAAAGATAATCACGTCTACGATAATGTATTGCCGGGCCAAGTTTGCGGCCTTGTTTGTCTTCGATCATCGCCATCTTTGTCATGTGCATGACACGCTGTTCGCTTAGCATCCGTCTTCCTCCTGTATTTCTTACTTGTGTGCATACATACACTGCTCACCACTACATCACATTATAACATAATCAAATCTCGGCGCAACCTTGCATGGGGAATACACAAGAAAAACATAAAAATACCCCTTCATCATAAAAAAGAAAAAGGGGTATTTGACTATGTACATGTAATCACTTAAGAAAACGCATCTTGTCTGATTCGTGGGAAGTCTTGCGGGCAGGTGCTGCCTCCTTTGGCTGCCGGCGCTGGATTGCATTGCTGAAATCACCACACATACGGCTTTTACATGCCTCACAGAATCGACCGGTACGGATAGAAACGCCGCATCCCTCACACTCGATACCAACTGGTGAATCTGCCGAAAACTCCAGTCTCTCCTCACGGATCCACTGGCGGATCTGCTGTACACTCACTTCATTGTCTTCTGCCACCATCTGGATGCTTGAACCCGGATGAAGCCGCACATATTCTTTGACCTGCTGGAACTTTTCCTCGACAGCCTCCCTGCAAGCAGGACAAATAGGCGGTCCTCCCAGATAATTAAACAATCTGCCACACTGTCTGCAATTTCGTACGTCCATATTTTCCTCCTCCCGGTCACACATGCTTTTCTCTGCCGGCGCAGATCGTCAGGCAATAGACCTGACGTACTCCCGATGCCAAAAGAGCCTCGGTCACACCGTCCAATGTGCTCCCTGTCGTATAGATATCATCAATTAACAGAATTTTGTTTAATTTTACACCTTTTTTTCTGATTTTGAAAGCATTTTCCAAATTCTTTTTTCTTTCCTGATCGTTCAGTTTCTTCAATGCCATTGTATTCTTCGTTCGTACGACCAAGGATGCATCAAGATGCCCCCCCATCCGCTCAGCAATTTCCTCTGCAAAAACCTCAGCCTGATTATAACCACGCTGTCTTTTTTTCTTTGCATACATAGGCACCGGAACCACAGCGTCCACATCCAGTTCCCTGAGCCACTTTCCATAAATTCGCCAGGCATCCTCCGCAAAAGTCCGCCGATAGGCACGACAATTACTGTATTTAAAGCGATACATTGCCTCTTTCATAGGTCCGTCATACGCATATACCGCCCGGTTCTGTGTAAAAGCATGCTGCTTTTTCCTACAATCCATGCACAGATCCTGCCTAAGATCCGCCAGTGCCTTTCCGCATTTGACGCATCCCCCATCTCCTATATAAAAGATCTTCTCAGAGCACGATCTGCAAAAACCCTTTTCCTTTTCCCTTTCAAACAAGATCTCATTGCATCCCGGACAGCGTTCCGGGAAAATTTCCTTCCGGATCCCCTTCAGCAATTTTTGTGGCAGTATGTATTTTCTATGACCCCTCATTGACTTTTTTCTCCCCTCTCTTTAAAATGTAATTTCAGAGTTAATTATATGGAGGTTTTTCTAACTATGCTAAATATAAAACGTTTTGCCTGTACCGGGCTTGCAGCCATTCTGGCAGTGTCACTTCCGGCTTGCGGCAAAGACAAGTCCTCCGGCTATACCAGCCTGCCGGAAGAAGACGATACAGTATATAATATCAGTCTCTGTCAGGATGAGGACAGCGACTATTACGACAATATCTCACAGGGCTTTAACGATGCCCTGACAGATCTTTTCGGATCTTCTCATGTCAATGTCACGACCATGACCGCTAACGACACGATCGGCACGGACAGTATCTGTGCAGATTATGTCGCCGCCGGTACAGACCTGATCTTTGCAAACGGGAAAAAGAGCCTGTCTTCCGCCGCTACGGCGACTGAGAATATTCCGATCGTCGGTGCTGCCGTGATGGACTACCAGAGCCTCCTTCACCTGGCTACCGCCTCCGATTCCTCCTGGAACAAAAAAACAGGTACCAATGTGACCGGTATTTCATCCAAGCCAAATCTGGAGGAACAGTTATCACTCCTGATCGAGGCAACACCGGATCTGCAATCTGTCGGACTCCTATACAATCCGGAAGATACGGACGGCATTTACCAGAATGTTCTTATGGAAAAATATCTGGATCAGGCAGGCATCCCTTGGAAAGAATACGCACTTCCTTCTGATGATACTGATAGCAACATCAGCGACGAATTGACCGATGCAACTGCCATTGTTCCAACCAAGCAGATCGCCTCCTCTGTCACAGAGGGCAGCAACAACAATGTGGCATCTTTTGCGGACAATGATCTTTTGAGTGGCATCTTTTCTCCAAGCAGTGCGCATGTTGCAAGCACTTCTGCCAGCTGGACACCGGATTTATCCGCAGCCAACACAGAACCGCTTGCAGCGGATGCTTCCTTAGAAGACATCGTACAATACGCCTGCAACGAGTGCAGTGTTCTCTTCCTGCCTGCTGAAAGCCAGTTGACCAGCGAAGCCCAGACGATCGCTGGTATTGCCACAGCATCCGGCACCGGAACGGTCGGCGGCGACGATATGCTCGGGCAGCAGACACTGGTATCTATGTACAAAGACCCTTATGCTATGGGATATGCTGCCGGCAAGATGGTCTACCGCATTTTAGTAGATGGAGAAGATCCGGGTAACATCAAGATCACCAATTCTCCTGCCAAGAATATCAAACTATACAATGCTTCCCGTGCCGAAAGTCTTGGAATGACATTTCCAAAATCTTTCCACGAGATCAATGATTATTTTGCAAACTACGAAATTGGATCCACCACTACAAGAATCAGTAGTGATGATACAGCAGAATAAAAGATATTTTTCAGAGGCTTCGCTTATATGAGCGAGGCCTCTTTTAATCTTTCTTTCAATCCGGAATACCGACGCTGCTGCGTCGTATTATCGATCATCTGGTAAAATACATTTTCATCCCCCACAATGGTAATACACTTGCGTGCTCTGGTCACAGCCGTATATAAAAGATTCCGGTTCATAAGCATACGCGGTCCCGGAAGCAGCGGCATGACTACCGCCGGATACTCGCTTCCCTGCGATTTATGAATGGTGATCGCGTAGGCTAATTCCAGTTCATCCAAGCCCTTAAAAGGATAGATCACCAATTTATTCTCATCATAGAGTACACTGACCGTGCTGCTGTAGTCATTGATCTCCTGAATGATCCCAACATCCCCATTGAATACACCCAGTCCTTTGTCGATCGCCAGTCCATAACGACTGCGGATCTCCCATTCCAACTGGTAATTGTTGCGGATCTGCATGACCTTGTCACCCTCACGGAAGATCCGCTCACCCACCTGATGCTCTTTCTTTCCTTTTTCCGGGGGGTTCAAATATTGCTGCAAAATGCTATTGAGACGTTCTACCCCCAGCAGCCCCTTGCGTGTCGGTGTCAACACCTGAACATCATAGGGTGTCGCATCTACATATTTTGGCATTTTTTGTTTGACCAGCTGCAGCATAACGCTGATGATGACATCTGCATCATAACGTTTCAGCAGGAAGAAATCCCGGCTCTTATTATCCAGTACAATATGGTGACCGTCGTTGATCTTATGCGCATTGACAACAATATCACTCTGGCTCGCCTGACGGAAGATCTTTTGCAGGGTCACGACCGGAAAGCACTCTGATGCTATGATGTCCCGCAGGACATTGCCCGGTCCGACACTTGGCAGCTGGTTGATGTCCCCTACCAGGATCAGGCGCGTTCCATGTCCGATTGCCTTTAAAAGGGCATACAGAAGGGTAATATCCACCATAGACATCTCATCAATGATAATGACATCCGCCTCCAAAGGATTGGACTCATTGCGCTCAAACATCCCGCCAACCGCCTTGGCATCGTCTTTCGCCTCGCTCATCGCCCCATTGACTTCCAACAGGCGGTGGATGGTCTTTGCTTCGTATCCGGTAGTCTCACTCATACGCTTTGCCGCGCGTCCTGTCGGTGCCGCCAGAAAAATGTCATAGCCCTCGCTCACGAAATAAGAGATCATAGCACGGATGGTCGTCGTCTTTCCTGTTCCCGGTCCACCGGTCAGGATAAAGAGCCCATGCGTCGCTGCCTGTCGGACCGCCTCTGCCTGCCACTCATCCAGTTCCATATCTTCTTCCTTCTGGATCCTGGCGATCGCCTGGGTCAGTTTGGCAGGGGTCACATCATAAGTCTCATTCAAAGCGTGCAAAAGCCCTGCCGACACCTGCTCCATGCGGTAAAAACTCTTGGCATACACGCCCTCTTCTTTTAATTCCACCTTGCCATCCATGGCAAGGTTCATGACATGCTCCTCAATGTGTTCCGGGGCAACGCCAAGCAACTGATTGGCGTAGCGGAGCAATTCTTCCCTTGGCAGATAAGTATGTCCCAGCGTCGATGCCCCTGTCAGGCAATAGAGGATACCGCACCGGATACGAAAGTCTGAATCGGTACGGATGCCGACACGCTGAGCAATCTCATCTGCTATCTTAAAGCCGATCCCCGGCACTTCCTCTGCCATACGATAAGGGTTCTCACGGATGACACTGTAAATTTCCTGCCCATATACCTGATAGATCCTGACCGCCAGATTACTGGTAATACCATATTTTTCCAAAAAAATCATGGCATCCCGCAGATCTTTCTTTTCTACCATCTGGCTGGAGATCTCCATCGCCATGCGCTCACTGATCCCCTTGATCTCCGCGAGTCGTTCCGGTTCCTCTTCCATGATGCGGAAGGTATCCTTTTTAAACCGGCGCACGATACGGGATGCCAGTGCCACACCGATCCCTTTGATGGCTCCGGATGCCAAGTAGCGTTCCATAGAAAGAACATCTTCCGGTGCCTTGGCTTCATAGGATTTCATCTGAAACTGCTCGCCATAGGTCGGATGTGATGTGTATTCCCCATGTAATAAAAGAATCTCCCCCTCCGTGACGACAGGGAAGATTCCTACACATGTGATCTCATCTTCTTCGCTTATTAAATTGAGTACGGTATAACCGTTATCCGCATTGCGGAACACGATGTGTTCCACATAGCCTTGTAAATCTTCCATCGATTATGTAGTCCTATCCTACTCTATTCCGTAATTGCGCTTCATCTGATCGACCAGTTGGTCTGTCAGACTACCGCCATATTCTGATACCATCTCGCCTGCAAGTTGCTGGATCGTTGCGTCCATATACATATCGGTATACTGGCTCATGGTCGAATCCTGATCATCATCCGAAGTCACGCTGTCCTTCATCTGCTTGATGACCTGTTCTAACATATAGGATTCAAAAGACTCTACGGCATTTACCAGATCTTCCTCTGAAGAATCAGAAGAAAGCCCGGAAAGTGCGCTGGTTGCCTTGTCCGATCTGCTGGATGACTGCGCATTGGAAGAAACCGTATCGTAATAAGAAGATAAACCATCTACTGATAAACTCATACCCTATTTCCTCCTATCGTTTGAGATTGTTTGCCTGTTCCAGCATGGTATCGGACGTTGTGATCGCCTTAGAATTCATCTCATAGGCTCTCTGTGCCACGATCAGATTGAC
>CAVLBP010000037.1:0-19743 GCA_963661325.1 bacterium | reverse complement strand
ACCTAATCTTGTAGCCATGTATGCAGTGATATCATCAGACTCAGTATAATATGCACAGTATACATCTTTCATGTCAATCTCACCCCTTAAATTTTATCTTAAGTTCTATCTTAAGTATTTTTATATTAATCTAATCTTCTTACCACGTCAAGTAACCGAGCAGATTATTATCCTCAAGATGCCTTTTAAACTCTGTGCTAATATCATTTTCCCAATCTACATTTTCGTTCAACCAATTTCTCAGATTAAATCCTGTAAATTCCGCCATCTTTGAATAGCAAGTATCTGCGCAAAAGCAATTCCAATAAGGTGAATTTTTCAATGTCTGCAGATAGTGATTATTTTGATCCTCCTCTTGTCTTACAAACAATAATGTTCTCTCATTATCGCCTAAAGAATGATAAATGCTTCCAACAAGTAAAAGTCGATTGGTATTGCCCTTTTCATTTGAACTAAACCCACTCTTAAAATCACAATTATAACGAATTCCACCTTGTTCAAAATGTAAATCAAGCCCCAATTTTATTCCACCACTATCAACTAGCGACCAAGGAATACTATAATAATAAGACATCATTCTTTTTTCTTGGTTGCTAATGTTCAGAGTAGAAATATAATCCGATGCCTCCTTTCTCATCCCCGCCTGCACTGTTTCAAAATCAGGCGGTTCTATTAGTTTTAAGTCCTTAACAGGAAATTCAAATGGTAATTTACAAAAAGGTTCCCATAACTCACCAATTCGTCTTGCAAATGCCATATACTCATACGGCCACACCTTATTACGATATTCAAGCATCACAATATAAGATGCATACGTAACAAGCAAAATCTCATTCAAAAGTTGCTCATTAGTCCATCCATCCTTCTTTGCTACCCTCTTAACATTCTCGATATTGTCTGACAAATACTGCTTAATCGCTTTATTAATTGCATCTGACTTTTTATTTCTGTCTACAAGTCTAGACGCTACTGGCATGATTTTCTCCGCTTCTTGTCGAAACATTTTAATCCATTGTGTTTTAGTTCTTTGCATTACTGATCTCCCCTCCATTTTTTAACTTTTTCCTCTGTTCTTCGCTCAGCCTTCTCGGCTTCCGATTAATAACGATACTCTTAGGCGTATCTCACAATCTATCCTATAGGATAATCCAAACTTAAAAACACCTTCTATATAAATCATATATAAAATTTTGTTTATTCATACCGCAATGCGTCGATCGGATTGAGTTTGGCTGCCTTGTTTGCCGGGTAATAGCCGAAAAAGACTCCGATCGCCATGGAAAATCCAAGCGAGATCAGGATACTGCGCACGGACGGCACTGCGCTCGCTCCGATATAGTTGGCTGCCGCCACACCGCCGATACAGCCTACCACAATACCGATCGCGCCACCGATTATACAGATCACGATCGACTCGATAATAAACTGTAAACGGATAGATGAGTTTGGCGCGCCTAGTGCCTTACGCGTTCCAATCTCTCTGGTACGCTCCGTAATGGACACCAGCATGATATTCATGACCCCGATACCACCCACGACAAGGGCAATGCCGCCGATCAAAGCAATCGCTGTTGTGATCGTACTCATCATGGTTTCCATGATAGAAACCATAGATGCCATACTGGTCGCCGACACGGTAAAATCGCGGTTATTGCGGTAAAGGTTATCAAAATAGGACTCAATATCTGCCGCCAGTTGATCCGGGTTCTGATTCGGATCCACAACAACGGTCAAGGTCTGATAGCCACTGGCATGGTTGATATTCTGTGCCGTCTTTAGTGGGATATAGAGATTGGTCGCATCACTTCCCATGAACATGGCATACATATTCGTGGTATCATCATCTTTCTTGGCATAAACGCCCTCAATGATGAGATTATAATATTTATCATTGACAGATACCGTCATGGTAGATCCAACGGCTGCATCCGCATCCCCCTGAAAAAGATCATCCAGTGCCTCTTCTGAAAGAAGTGCCACCATGGCTCCACTTTCCAATTCTTCCTCACTGAAAAAAGATCCCTGCACCAGACTCATGTCATTTGCCAGGAAATAACCCAGACTGGTTCCCATAACGGTTACATTTGCCTTACCGCTCTCAGCATTCTGTTGGATCTCGCCGCTTCCTACCTGTTCGGTAATGGAATATGCCTTGATGGCATCCCCAAAAGCATCCTTCATCTGCCGGAGCATATCGGTCGTGATATAGTCCTTTTGCGTTGGCTGCCTGGCATTATCATCATCGCTGGATCCCCAAGACATGCCAAACATATTATCTGAAGACTCCTCATCATCCTTGCGTTCTTCCAGCGTGACCGTAATGTTGTTGGCGCCCAGCGAACTCATAGATTCCGAAACAGTCGAGGTCACGGAATCTCCTACCGTCATGATGGCAATGACCGAACCGATACCGATAATGATACCCAGCATGGTCAAAAGCGCACGCATCTTGTTGGCTTTGAGGCTAAAAAGCGCCAGACGGATATTTTCGTAAATCATCATCATCTTGCCGTACCCTTCCTCTCTCCAAGGACATTTCCATCCTTGATCGTAATGATACGCTCGGTCTCCTCTGCCAGTTCCGGTGAATGGGTAATGAGGACGATCGTCTTGCCCTCCTCCTCATGCAGTTTGTGAAAGAGGTCCATAACCATACGTCCCGTCGTAGAATCCAAGGCACCGGTCGGCTCATCCGCAAGAATGATCGCCGGATCGTTTGCCATGGCACGGGCTATGGCGACACGCTGCTTTTGTCCACCGGAAAGTTCCTCCGGCAAATGCTTCATACGTTCTTCCATACCGACCAGTTGTAAAAGTTCTTTGGCGCGGGCGATGCGCTGCTTGCCCGGAATGCCTGCGTAAAGCATTGGCATCTCCACATTTTTGATGGCATTGGTCTTGGAGATCAGATTGTAAGTCTGAAAGACAAAACCGATCTTTCGATTGCGGATCTTGGATAATTCCGCATCCTTTGCCGCGATCATATCCACACCATCCAGTTGATACTTGCCCTCAGTCGGTCGATCCAATGCCCCGATAATATTCATAAGAGTCGACTTTCCGGAACCGGAAGCACCCACAATAGCAACAAATTCCCCCTCGGTCACATGCAGGGAGATCCCATGCAAGACCTCAAGTTCATTGGGTGTGCCGATATAAAAACGTTTATAAATATCTTGCAGTTCTATGATCGTGCGACCCATTATACACCTCCCATAGAACTTGACTGATTGATCATATCCTCTAAGGTGTTCTGTTTTTCCGCAGATGGAACCAGAACTTCATCCCCTTCTTTCAGACCGGAGTTGATGACTTCTGTATAGTAGTCACTCTCGATCCCCTTATCCACAGTTATCTTCTTGGTCTTATAAGAGCCGTCATCATTGATTCCGGTCACTTTTTGCACGTAATAAGTCGCACCGTCATCATCCGTCTGCACTGCATTGTAAGGCACAGACAAAACGTCTGCATTTTTCTGTAACACAATATTTAACTTCGCCGTCATGCCAATACGCAGTTTATCGCTCGGTGTGTTGAGGGCGATCGTCACGGTGAAAGTCACATCATCATTGCTGCCGGAAGAAAAAGCAGAGGAAGATCCACTTCCCATAATACTTCCCAGATCCAGTCCACCCAGACTGCCTGCCAAATCTCCACTGGCGCTGCCTGTCGCGATCGGTGATACCTTTTTGACCGTACCGGAAAGTTCTTCGTCTCCGGTCGCATTGGTCTTGATGACCACTTCCTGTCCTACCGCAATGCTGTTGATGTCATACTCATCGATCTCTGTCGTAATGTCAAAGGAATCCACATTGTCGATCACTGCGATCACACTGCCATTATAGGTATCACCCACTTCTACATTGACCGCCGTTACCAGTCCGCTTACCGTTGCTTTGACCACAGTTCCGTCGATCTGCTCCTGTAGATCGTCAATACGTTCCTGCTGGGTCTTGCCGGAATCCTCGGTAGAATCCATGGTATTGTTGTAAGTATCCACCTGATCCTGATAGGTGTCGTTGATCCGCTTGATCGTATCCTCTCTCTGGGATACCAGACGGTCGTAGGAGGACTTTCTGCTGTCTGCCGTCCTGCGGTCTGTATCCATCTGACGCTTTAAGGTATTGACCTGTGAATTGGCATTGGTATAGGCAGTGCTTGTCTTATCTGTAATGCTGTTTGCCATTGCCACTGCCTCATTGTAGGCCGCTACCGACTCATTATAATTGTTTTCTGCGCTCTGCCACTCGTCATAGGCATCCTGGATATTGGTGTCGACATCTGCCAGATCCTCATCCCTGGTCTTTCCTGCCTGTTCTAGGTTTCGCTTGGCACTGTCTCTGGTCCGCTGGGTCTGCTCGTTGGTATCAGACAAATTCTTCTTGGCATCGGACAGGTTGTCCTGCAAGTCTGCACTGTCCAAAACGGCTATGACATCTCCGGCAGCAACCGTATCTCCCACTTCGACATTGACTGCCAAGATCTCCACCCCCGTCGTATCGGAAGTGATCTTGTCCTCGTCTGCTGCCACAAAGGTACCTGTTGCCGATACACTCTCCATGAGGGTACGCTTCTCAACCGTCGCTGTCTCCTGCGCATTATCCGTCTGTTTCTTACCGGCAGAAACAGCCCCTGCAATAAGCACAAGGACAAGTACGATCACCACAATAACAATGATGATGCATGCCTTCTTATGCTCCTTGATCCAATTCTTCATGTTTCCTGTTCTCCTTCTGATCTTCCTATGTAAAGTGTTTTGGCACTTCTTACTTACGCCACAATTTTTCATACATATGTATAATATTATACGTTCCATAGGAGATATTCAAGAAACCAATCGGAAAGTTTTTATTAAAAATTTATAAACTGCCGCATTTTCTGTAATACCTTCTTTTCCTTGCGGGAAACCTGCACCTGCGTCATGCCCAGCCTGCCTGCGATCTCTGTCTGTGTCAGATTCTCAAAAAAACGCATTTGTATCAGGTTCTGTTCCTCCTCAGATAATGCCTGCATCGCCAAAGCCAAGACCTCTTCCTCTAAGACTTCCTCCTCCATCGGTTTTCCCTTGCCCTCTAACTGATCTACCACAAGCACCTGACTTTCCCCGGAATCATAGGCAGTTTCATAGATAGAAGTGACCGGTCTTGCGCTCGCCATGGCAAGGACAACATCTTCTCTGGTCAGCCCCGTTTTTTCTACGATCTGATCTACAGAAATATCCTCCTGCCCTTGCTGCAAGGTCTGGATCTGCTTTCTGTGTTCCGCGATGGTCCGGGACACCTTGATGGGATTGTCATCCCGTAAAAAGCGGCGGATCTCCCCCAAGATCAGGGGAACCGCATAGGTGGAAAAACGCACTTCATATGTAGGGTCAAAACGATCGATCGCCTGCATCAGCCCGATCATGCCGATCTGAAACAATTCCTCCTTATCCTTACCGGCAGAAGAAAATCGTCCCACCATGCTCCATACCAGCGGCATGTTATCAAGGGCCAGCCTGTCTCTTTCTCCCTTATCTCCTCTTTGTGCTCGTTCGATTCTTTCCGTGATTCCATCCATACTAGACCTGATCCTGCAAGCATTTTGTCATCGTGACTGTCGTACCGACACCAAGAACAGACATCACATCCACACTATCCATAAAGGTTTCCATAAAAGCAAAGCCCATGCCGGACCGCTCCAGTTCCGGTTTAGTGGTATAAAAGGGTTCCCTTGCCTTTTTGATATCCAAGATTCCTTTGCCAAAATCCTGTACACTGATGGTCAGCAGATTTTCTTTCATGCTGCAGCGCATCATGACATTACCCGCCTTCTTGTCATAGCCATGGATCACAGCATTGGTCACCGCCTCGGATACTGCTGTCTTTACGTCATCCATCTCCCCTACAGTCGGATTTGCCCCCACCATAAAGGCTGAGACGACCATGCGTGCAAATGCCTCATTTTCAGAGATTGCATCAAAGGTTACTGTCATATGGTTCTCCATGCCTACACCTCACTTTTTTTATTTTCTTTGTCTGACGGCACAACAGTGATCAGCCGTTGCAGACCGGAAATACGAAAGTTCTGCTCTACGCGCGGACTTAAGTTGGTCGCCACCACTTGTCCGCCGGAAAAACTCAAATTCCGGCTCCTGCCGATCAGCACACCGATCCCGGAACTGTCCATAAACTCTGTATTGGCAAAATCAAAGATCAGGGTCTTTACATGATAAGTCTCGATCAAAAGATCTGCCTCCTCTTTCAACTGCCCTGCCATATGGTGATCGAGTTCCTTTGGTACGACCACACGAAGTCTTCCCTGTCCTATTTCAAATTTGTATTCCATCTGCCTGTCCTCCTATTTTGCTCTATGAATGAAATAGAAAAAGACGTAGGGAAATATTTCCTTACGTCTTTTGTATGCTTTCTTATATGAAATTATCTCTTAGTTATTGGTATTGCTATTATCCCCACCATTAGACTGTGCATAGGAATCGATGCGTTCCTGCGCCGTTCTTGCATGATTGGTATCCGGATACTGGTCGATCACCTTCTGATAGTTCTCCAAAGCACTGTCAAACTCCCAGGTATTCCACTGGCACTCTGCCAGATAGAAGAGTGCATCGCCATTATGATAGGTCTGGTCGATAAATACCACCTGACCGAAACTATCCTTGGCAGTCTGGTAATCCTGTCTCTGGTATGCCTGATAAGCCGTATTATAAGAATCCTCCAGAACCTTGGCATAGACGGCTGTATGGATCAGATCATACATAGCCTGCCCTTTTTCCTCCAGCAGATCACGATTTACAGAAGAAAGTGCCTCCCCTGCCTGATCCAGATTGGATGCATCGTATGCTTCCTTTGCCTCCATAAGTTTTTCATAGGAACCGACCGCATCCGACTTTCCGGTATATTGTTCCAATTCCTGATTGAGGTCTTCCACCTGTTTTTTCAGGCTGCTGACATTGGATGCACTGTTGGTCAACTGCTCATTGGTATCGACCAGAGATGCTGCCGCATTTTCGGAAGCCCGCTGGCGGATGGTCGGGATGACCAAAAAGAAGCAGATCAGAAGTCCTATGACCAGTCCTACCAGTATATTGACGACACTGGCTCTGGTACTGTCGATCATATCCCGGAAGGAATTGCTCGGCATCACGATGGTATCATTGCCATCCTGGAAAGAAACCAGATCATCCTTCTTGCGCTTCTTTTTATTCTGATTGAGTTCTTTTAATTTCTCACGGACTTCTCTGGAATAACGAAGAGTGATGGTATTTCGCACATCAATCTTGTTGGCTGCATTTAACTCCTTGCGCGCCTCATTATACTTACCGTCCTGAATATATAAAAGTGCCAGCAACTGGTGTCCGGCTACAAACTTTGGGTTTAAGTTCAGTACCTTGCGCAGCTGGATGGTCGCCAGATCACGACTGTCCTGTCTGCAATATAAAAGTGCCTGATTGTATTTCTTGGTCGTCTGGTTCAATTTATCCAGCATCCCCGGTGTATTCTGGATCTCGTCCAAATACCGGTCTGCCAGCGGATTGTCCGGCTCTAAGTTCTTGCTGATGACCCACTCGCTCAATGCCATGACCGTCTCGCCCAACTCAAAATATACCAGTCCCAAAAGGTTTCTTGCCTTGGTATTGTATTTGTTGTATTTTAAACTTTTTTTCAAGGAAACGATCGCCCCGGACAGATCGCGTACCTGCGCCTGCTCCAGACCTGTATTATACAAGGTATTGGATGATGCCAGAATGGTTCGATAGATCTTCAGATCACTGCCACAGTGAGGGCATAGGTTTTCATGATCCACAAGGGTGCCACACATATAACATTTCATGTCTGTTTCTATCTCCCTCTCTTTTGCTCTGTAATCTGTCGAAGGATATCCGTCATATCTGTCAGATCACGCTTCTGGATCTCTTCTTCCGCTTCTTCTACTTCCATACTTGGTTCAAACTTTTTCAGTTCTTCCTCAAAATCTATCATTTCAGCCTCCAATTACTGCTTTCTTCTATCTATCATAATGAATCTTTGTGAATATTCCGTCAAAATCTGTCAGCAGATCCTCTATTCATCCGGAACCGGATCCAAAAGTGGATCCATACGGATGCCGGTCATGGTCTTGACAAATTCCACTCTCTTCTGAAAATCACTCGGCTGAGCATATTGATCCATGATCCGTACCGTCACACCGGAATAGACAGTATCGTAAGCACGCACCGTTGCTCCTCGCCCTGCTTCCAGCAAAGATCTTAGTTCATCAAAACGCACATGGGCTTCCGCAACCACAGCCTCATCACGGATACGGATGCGCAGGAGCTGCATACGTCTTGGATCTTCCTTGTAGGAAATCCCCTTCTTTTGCGCCAGAAGTTCAAAGTCTGCAATACCCTGTTTGATCTTGGCAATATTGGCATCTAAAGATCGGATCTTATCTGCCAGATCCGACATTTCCTTGATGCGTTCCTCGTCGATTCCTACCATGACATGAGTCACGGTTCCAAACTTGTTGCCGATCACCAAGGATGATATGCCCTGAACCGCAGTCACATAACCGCCAATGATGGCAGAATGCTTGCCCGCCGTCGTGATAACCTTAGAATCACAGTTTACCAGACAGTTGAACAGTACATCCGCATGTAACATTCCCTTGCAGGAAACAATCGCATACTCGATAAACTCTGCCGTGATCGCCCCTTCCGCATGGATCGTGGTACGCTCGCCGCCCTTGACTCCACTCAAAAGGAAGATATCTTTTCCGGCACGCAGGTCGCACAATTCGACCAGACCATCCACTGTGATAGAACCTGTAGCATGAATATGAATACCATTCTTGACCCCACCATGGATCACCACATCACCCTTGAAATCCACGTTTCCGGTGCTCATATCCGCATCCTGATCAATCTCATACACCGGAGAAATATTGATGCGCTTATCCTTTAAAACGATCTTGCCATCCATATCCGCATAATAATATAAATTGTCGTCTGAACGATGAAAACCACGTCCTCCGATCGGTGGCATATCACGCATCATGTGTGGCTCGATCTCTTTGCCGCGCACATTCATACCGGGTATACCCATAACTGCAGGATGGTAGGTGGCGATCAGATCTCCCTTATGCACAACTTCGATCACCTTGATACTAAGGAAGTCCGCAGACCCATCCGGTCGAATGGTCGGCTTCTTGGAAAAATCCTGGCTAAAATGATATTCATAATAACCATTGATTCCTTCCACAGGCTCTTTTCCCACAGCAACGATGAGTTCGGTGTCAAAGACTATCTCCTTGCTCAAAGAGGAAAGCATATTCCCATCAATCCCATAGACGATCCCCTCTTGCGCAAGCATGTTCTCCAGTGCATCCACATCATATTGAGGCACACTTTCCCCTTCATCCGGCGAAGGAAAACGGATCGTCGCAAACATGCCCTTATTATCAACACGAATGACCGGCTTCTTTGCATATGGATTCATCGGAGTTGTCATTTACGACTCCCTTCTTTGACCGCCGCTACCACGCGGCTGGTTCCCAATCTACTCACTCCCAGTGCAATAAAATCTGCTGCATCCTCCAAGGATGCAATACCGCCTGCCGCCTTGACCAGAGTACCGTCCGTCACATGCGATGCCATCAAAGATACGGATTCTCTCGTTGCCCCTGCTGTAGAAAATCCGGTAGATGTCTTGATGTATTCTGCCTGAGACTTGGAAACCACCTGACACATGGAAATGATCTCCTGATCTGTCAGAAGGCAGGTCTCAATGATGACCTTTAAAAGTCTCCCCTGACACGCTGCCTTGACCTGATCGATCTCATCTAAGATCTCATCAAAATGTCCTTCTTTGACCCAACCGACATTGATGACCATATCAATCTCGCTTGCGCCCTTTGCCACAGCATCGGATGCCTCAAAGCACTTGGCAGCCGTCGTGGCATATCCATTTGGAAATCCTATGACCGTACAGATCGGCAGTCTGCCATCCACATAGGCTGCTGCTCTTTCTACAAAAGAAGGAGGTATGCAGGCGGAAGCAGTCTCATAACGCATCGCATCATCCAAAACCTCTTGTATCTCCTCCCACTTACTGTCCACACGCAGTAATGTGTGATCTACCTTTGTAAGAATCTGCTTTACTTGTGCTGCATCCATTGCATATCCTCCTTAAAATAATGTGTCTTACTTCATCTGTGCCAGACGTGCAAGCACATCATCCATCATCTGCTGGTATTTATCCATCTTGGCGCGCTCCTCAGCCACTTTTTCTGCCGGAGCCTTGCTCAAAAATCTCTCATTGGAAAGCATGCCCTTGCTTCGTGCAAGTTCTTTTTCCAGTTTTTCCTTTTCCTTGGTCAGTCTTTCCTTTTCCTTCTCGAAATCTACCAGATCCTCAAGCGGAATATACATGACCGCATCCGGGATGACAACCGAAACGGCATCTTCCGGTACGCCCTCCGTACCTGCCTGTACGCATACCTCGGTAGCGCCGGCAAGTGTCTGATAGGACTCTGTGATCTCGGTAAAGATATCCCGTACTGCTGCATCATCCGACGTGATGATGATCTTTGCCTTACGGCTTGGCGGCACATCCATATCTGTACGAAGATTTCGCATACCACGGACGACATCCTTGGCTCTGCCGATCATCGCCTCTTCCTCTGGATAATGACGGTTCTCATCATATACCGGCCAATCGGTCAGCATGATGGTCTCCTCCTCCGGATGTAAGGTACAGAAGATCTCCTCTGTGATAAACGGCATAAACGGATGTAAAAGTTTAAGCGCATCCGTAAGGACGGTCTTTAAGGTCCAAAGTGCTGCATTGGCGGATATCATATCCTGATCTTTGCGGTACATGCGAGGCTTAACGATCTCAATGTACCAGTCACAGAACTCATCCCAGATAAAGTTGTAGACCTTTTGTACCGCAATACCAAGTTCGTACTTGTCCATATTCTCGGTCACATCTTTTGCCAGCGTATTGACCTGTGAAAGGATCCATTTATCTGCAACAGCAAGATCTGCTTCCTCCGGCTGGGTCAATTCTACACCTTCTAAATTCATCAGGATGAAACGCGATGCATTCCATACTTTATTTGCAAAATTGCGGCTCTGCTCTACACGCTCCCAATAGAAACGCATATCGTTACCTGGTGCATTACCGGTGATCAAAGTCAGACGCAGGGCATCTGCGCCGTATTTATCAATGACTTCCAATGGATCGATACCATTGCCAAGAGACTTGCTCATCTTGCGTCCCTGTGAGTCACGCACAAGTCCATGGATCAATACCGTATGGAAAGGTGACTTTCCTGTGTGTGCGTAACCGGAAAATACCATGCGGACAACCCAGAAGAAGATAATGTCATATCCGGTCACAAGTACATCGGTCGGATAGAAGTAATCCAGATCTTCGGTCTTATCCGGCCAGCCTAAAGTCGAAAATGGCCAAAGTGCTGATGAGAACCAGGTGTCCAGCGTGTCTTCGTCCTGCTTCATGTGAACGCCACCACACTTCGGACACTTGGTCGGTGCTTCGGATGCACGTGCGACCACGGTCTCTCCACAATCCTGGCAATAATATGCCGGGATACGATGTCCCCACCACAATTGTCTGGAAATACACCAGTCGCGGATATTCTCCAACCAGTGCAAATATGTCTTATCATAATTCTTTGGAACAAACTGCAATTCGCCTGTCTTGATCGCCTCTACCGCCGGCTTTGCCAATTCTTCCATGGCAACGAACCACTGTGGCTTTACCATAGGCTCGACTGTCGTCTTACATCTGTCATGGGTACCGACATTGTGGACATGATCCTCAATGCCAACCAGCAGTCCCATCTCGTCCATCTTCTGCACGATGACTTTACGTGCCTCATAACGATCCATGCCTTCAAACTCGCCACCATTGCTATTGATGGTAGCATCATCATTTAAGATATTGATCACAGGCAGGTCATGGCGCTTGCCAACCTCAAAATCGTTCGGGTCATGTGCCGGTGTGATCTTAACGACACCGGTTCCAAATTCCATATCTACATACTCGTCTGCAATGACCGGAATCTCGCGGTTCATAAATGGAAGCATAACGGTCTTGCCTACGATATCCTTGTAACGATCGTCTGCCGGATTGACAGCCACTGCGGTATCTCCCAGCATGGTCTCCGGACGGGTCGTAGCAAATTCTACATATCTGCCCGGCTCTCCCACGATCTCGTATTTCATGTGCCAGAAATGTCCAGCCTGCTCTACGTGCTCTACCTCAGCATCAGAGATCGAGGTCTGGCATACCGGACACCAGTTGATGATACGATTGCCCTTATAGATATAGCCTTCATTATATAACTTAACAAAGACTTCCTCGACTGCCTTAGAACATCCCTCATCCATGGTGAAACGTTCTCTCTGCCAGTCAGCAGAAGAACCCATGCGCTTGAGCTGTCTTATGATACGTCCGCCGTACTCCTCACGCCACTTCCAGCATTCGTCCAAAAATCCGTCACGTCCCAGATCATCCTTGTTGATGCCCTGCTTTTTCAGATGCTCGATGACCTTGACCTCTGTCGCGATAGCCGCATGATCTGTACCAGGCTGCCAGAGAGCATTGTATCCCTGCATTCTCTTGTAACGGATCAAAATATCCTGCATGGTGTTATCTAAAGCATGTCCCATGTGGAGCTGGCCAGTGATATTTGGAGGTGGCATCACGATGGTAAATGGTTTCTTGCTGCGGTCTACCTCAGCGTGAAAATAGCCATTATCCTCCCATTTTTTGTAAAGTCTGTCTTCCAACCCACTCGGGTCATAGGTCTTTGCTAATTCTTTGCTCATTTTATCTATTATTCCTTTCCGCATAGGTGGATCTACTCCTCGCCTATGTTACCATCTTATCTATATTATCTTATAAGGAAACAGGGGAAAAATCAACTGCCTTTTTCTCATTCCCGGTTAAATCCATAGGGTGTTTTGCTCCGCCACTTAAAAATGAGATTTGGCAGAAAAATATCCAGATTACGCAGGGTGGAAAATACCTTTGTCATGGCACTGCCACTGCGAAAGGTATCCTTGTAAGAAATCGTCCGCCGTAACAGGCGGATATCTTTCGGATCCATGACCTTTTCATTTTCTAGGGCATCCACAAATTCATAGGTGGATACATCCATTTTCTTGGAATCCGCGGATAAGTTCTGCGCCGTATAACCATGCACATAAAGTGGCTGGTCCACAAAAGAAAATGGTGTCCGCTGGCAAAGCAAGAGCAGCCAGAGGAAATAGTCGTCCGATCCGTTCTTTTTTCCTATATGTCTACACCACATATCAGGGATCATAGCCTTGGGGATCAGGCACTGCCCCGGAGAGATGATCTGATTGCCGACGCGAAGATAGGTCTTGTAATCGCCGACTAATTTCTTGTGGTAATCTGTACGATACCACAAGACCTCTCCATCCTTTTGCTCCATAAGAGCATTGGAAACCAGTACCGGATAACGCATGATCCGGGCGATCTTTGTCTGGGAAAACTCCTGCCCCAGCGTCGCATGTACCTTATCTGCCTCTGTCTGGTATTTTTTCATGGTCGCAATAAAAGTTGCGACCGCATCCTCCCGCAAACAATCATCCTGATCCAGAAAGATTACATAGTCACCGGTGCAAAGCGAAAGCCCGCGTACGCGTGCCGCGTGGATCCCACCGTTTTGCTTCTGGTCGTAGATCCAGATATTGCAATCGCCGCCATCTTCCGGCAGGACAACGCTTTCCTCCGGGCTGTCGTTTATGATCACGGCTTCCAGTTCATCCGCACTCTCCAGATTTTTCTGGTTTGCGCGGATCATTTTTTTGTAATCTGCCATATAAGCATTTCCCTTATAAAAGGCAGTGATAATACTTACTTTCATTAAAAACTTGCTCCATATTTTTTACCAAAGAACTTTGCTTTAAGAAAAGCGCTGCCCTTTTTCAGCCAGTTGACCGGTTCCATGTGCATGGTCGCCACTTCCTTGATGCGCGGTGCATCTTTGCTCTCTTCCTCTTTTAACAGCCAGACATTAAAAAGGATCTCACTGACGCGTCCAAAGAGTCTTGCCTCAAAGGCGCTCATGCTTTTCAGATCATCCCGCATGGCATCCTCTAAGTCTGCCAGGATCGGGAAAAGCCATTTGCAGTAGGCATCCAGATAGGTCCGCCGCATGATGCACATATTAAACATATAGCCCCAGGTTGATGCGTAGACCTTTTTGCATGCCGCGTCATATTCCGGGCATTTGCTATGAATGATCTCCTGCGCCAGATCCAGATGCTTGGCATCCAGCGTATGTGCATAGTGTGAATATAGGGATTCAATATAATACTTACGCTTTGCCGGCACGACGATATCATAAGCCTCCATGAGATCCTCGGCTTCTGTTGTCGTCAAAACACACTGCATCAGGTCATTGGCATGTGCCTTTCGATAAGAGCGGCTCTTACCTGTAAAGTATCTGCGGTAATGCACCAGACCGATGGCATCTGCATCCAGATTTTTCCAAGCCCAGTAAAGGCCTGTCAGTTCACAGTAGGTTGGATTTTTTGCTGATATATTCTCGCCTGTATTGTCAGGCGTAAGTCCCGGGATCCTGTCCTTCCCCTCAGCGCCCACCTGTAGGGGCAGATAGACAGATTCTGCCGGTGTCTCGTAGGGCTTATGCATGGCAATCATGATCTTTGTTTGCATAAATTTCTCCAATTCATATTTTTTTCATTATAGCATACTATGCGTATAATTTGCCTCGTTAATTCTGCATTGCTCTCTTGTGTCATTTATGATATTCTTTGCTTAGGGAAGTTTGAAGAACCAGGCGGCTTACCCTCCAACATCGGAGGGGCTAACCCTCCAGACGAAAGAAAGGAGGGCGTTGCCAATGTATGTGACATATGCTGATTTAATTCAGATTGGAATATTCATTTGCGCTCTTGTAGAATTATGCTACATAATTTTCAAGGGAATACGAAAATAGCCGCCATTACTGTGAATAATGACGGCTGTTCATAAAATAGTTGTTTAATCATTCAGGGTAAGCCGTTTCTTTAACTTCCCTTTCATATGTATAATATAGCATACCCTCACGGATGATGCAAGACAATGATTTTCTTTTGTTCCCACAGATATAGACAAAATTTGTATCCAAACCATATATAACAAAGGACACCAAAGAGTCCTATCTCTACGGTGTCCTTTGTCCGATATTCATGCCATCACGCATCGCCATCGTCGTCATCTGCGATCGTATTGGCAACCGCTGCGCTCGCGCCTGCCACTGCCGATACCACCACAACCACTGCAACGATAACAACAAATAAGATCAGTATGGCAAAAAAGATCAAAAACCCCATCTCTGTCATTCTACCTACCTCCAAAAACAACTAAGCATAGTATAACACATTTTCTTCCCAAAGCACACGTATATCCGCTAAATTTTACCGATTCTGTTTTAACTTGACATAGGCACCCGCCATATGTTCTTTCGCCCAAGCGATCTCCTTAGCTCTGCGATATGCGCTGTTGATATCCCCCCGCACCAATGGAGCATAGAGGATCTTTGCCACATGACCATCCTCCGGCAGATGGCGACGCAATCTGCCATACAAAGGTCCCTCCAATTCTGCCCTAGCCCTTGCCATGACCTCGCGCTTGCTGTCACCATGCTGTATGCCTCTGACCATGGATGACTGGAAAGACCGGAAATATACCCCAGCCATAACTTCATGCAGGCGCATGCGCCATGCTCCAACATCCAGATTTTCCAAACCGCCGATCTTTCCCTGCGTCATGCCCTCGGTCACCTTCTGGATCTTTCGCATCTGCATATTAAGGAATGCCTGCACTCTGGTTTTTTGCAGGGCAAAGTATTCCGGCAGATACTTGTCCGTCAAACGACTCTGACCGCGGTTGGCGTAGTGGTACAAAATGTCCGGCAGGGTCAAAAGACTGTGCATAGCCCCTGCCGCCTGCACATTAAATAAAATATCCTCAATGTGGACGATATTCTGAAACTGTAATTTCTGTTCCTGTATAAGGGAAAGACGATATGCCTTATTCCATGCATAACCAAACATGGTCTCATGTTCCAGTTCTATGATATAAGGATAGGCATAAGCAAGGGGGCTTTTCCACCCCTGTGCACCGTCATGGATATGATCTGAAAAATAATGTAATTCCGGTGTCTTTTGCACCTGATAGGACAGATCATTTTTCTGATAGTAGTCCTCGGTATAGCCAAAGATGACCATATCCGCCTGCTGCTCGTCCAGCGCATGATAAAGCCTTTCCAAAAGGGTCTTTTCCACGCTATCATCCGCGTCCAGAAACAGGATATAATCTCCGGCCGCATGGGAGATTCCGGTATTACGCGCCATGCTGAGTCCCTCGTTCTCCGGCTTGTGGATCACCACATAGTCCGCCTGCTTACCGCGGAATGCCTGTAAATAAGACTCCGCCACCGGTCCTGTCTGGTCTGTGGCGCAATCCTCCACAACGATCACCTCAAAATTACTATAGGTCTGTTCCAAAAGATTCTGCAATAATCCCGGCAGATATTCCTCGACATTGTATGCCGGAATTACCACAGAAAATTTGATCTGTCCTGTCATCTTTTTGCTCCTTATGTTTGCTACTTCTTATCATAATGCATAGGATGCGCTTTCGTCTACTGCTTTATCAACTTTCCTCCATACGCAAAAATGCCAGTGGGCAAAAGCCCTCTGGCATTTTCACACATTTTATTTAGCCTATTTCTTTTCCGGTGGGGCACAAGAACTACAACCGCCGCACGATCCACAGTCACCGGAGCACAAGCCTTTGCCGGATTTCTTCTTTTTGATCATACTGTGTAATATTGCTGAGACAATAGCGATCAATACAAGTAATACAATTATTGTTCCCATATCATTCACCTCGAAAACCGGCTCAAAAGAGCCACATTTTATTTGTTGATTGCTGCATACTTATCCTTGCGGAACAAGAGATAGATGAATCCGATCACAAAGATAAATGCAACAAGGGTTCCAAATCCAAAGACACCTGCGGTAAAGAGTGTTCCGATCTGGTAGATGCACATTGCTACGATGTAAGCAAGTACGCACTGATATCCGATGGCAAACCAGAACCACTTTGGATTGTTCATTTCTCTCTTAATAGCACCCATTGCTGCGAAACATGGTGCGCAGAGAAGGTTGAATACCAAATATCCATAAGCTGCTACAGGAGTCATTACCTGTGCCAGATTGCCCCATACTTCGGAACCATCTTCTGCAACTTCTGCAAATCCATAAAGCATACCAAAGGTAGCAACAACGTTTTCCTTTGCGATCAGACCGGATACGGCTGCAACTGCCATCTTCCATCCCTGACCTGCCTGTGTCCATCCAAGCGGTGCAAACATCCAAGCGATCGCAGTACCGATCTTAGCAAGAATACTTGCATCCAACTGCTCTGCTTCGAGCATTCCAAAGGATCCGTTTTCCCATCCGAAACTCATCAGGAACCAGAGTACGATGGTAGATAAGAGGATGATGGTACCAGCCTTTTTGATGAAGGACCAGCCACGCTCCCACATACTACGGAGTACGCTGCCAACTGTCGGCCAGTGGTAAGCAGGAAGTTCCATAACGAATGGAGCAGGATCGCCGGAGAACATCTTTGTCTTCTTTAAGATGATACCGGAACAAATGATTGCTGCCATACCTACGAAATATGCGCTCCATGAAACCCAACCGGAGTTATCAAAGAATGCACCGGCGATCAAAGCGATGATCGGCAACTTCGCTCCACATGGGATAAAGGTTGTTGTCATAATGGTCATCTTACGGTCACGGTCATTTTCAATCGTTCTACTAGCCATGATTCCAGGAACACCACATCCGGTACCGATCAGCATCGGGATGAAGGATTTTCCGGAAAGGCCAAACTTACGGAAGATTCTATCCATAACGAAAGCGACACGAGCCATGTATCCACATCCCTCGAGGAATCCCAAGAAGATGAAGAGGACTAACATCTGAGGAACGAATCCAAGGACTGCACCAACACCGGCAACAATACCGTCTAAGATCAATCCCTGTAACCAATCAGCACAGTTGATAGATGTCAAAAATCCTTCGATCGCCGGAGGAATGATCTCTCCAAAGAGTACATCATTGGTCCAGTCGGTAAGGAAGCCACCAACTGTTGTAATAGATACATAATAAACAAGCCACATAACTGCTGCAAAGATCGGCAGACCAAGAATACGGTTGGTCACGATCCTATCGATCTTATCAGAAGTGGTAAGGGCTCCGGCATGAGCCTTCTTGATACAATCATTGATAATAGTTCCAATGTAGTTGTATCTCTCGCCTGTGATGATGGATTCTGCATCATCATCCAATTCTTCTTCGCAGGAAGCAATATCCTTTTCGATATGTGCAATGATATCCTGTGATAAACCTAACTTCTCCTGTACCTTGGCATCACGCTCAAATAACTTGATTGCATACCAACGCTGCAAGTTCTCATCAGCAATGTTATGTAAGCAAAGTTCTTCGATATGTGCAAATGCATGCTCTACAGAACCATTGAAAGAATGCTTAGCCTTCTGAGACTTCTTAGAAGTAGCAGCGATAGCTCTTGCTGCTGCATCCTCTACACCGGTTCCCTTTAATGCGGAGATCTCTACAACCTCAACGCCAAGTTCTTCGGCAAGTCTCTTGGAATTGATCTGGTCACCATTCTTGGCAACAACGTCGATCATGTTGATCGCAACAACAACCGGGATTCCAAGTTCTACCAACTGTGTTGTCAGGTAAAGGTTTCTCTCTAAGTTGGTACCATCAACAATATTTAAAATGGCATCCGGATGCTCGTCGATCAGATAATTTCTGGCAACGACTTCCTCCAATGTATAAGGGGATAAAGAATAAATACCAGGTAAGTCAGTGATGGTAACTTCCTTATCTCCTTTGTATTTTCCTTCTTTCTTTTCTACGGTAACACCCGGCCAGTTTCCTACAAACTGGTTGGATCCGGTCAGGGCATTGAACAATGTGGTCTTACCACAGTTCGGATTACCTGCTAATGCAATACGTACTGCCACCTTTTAGTCCTCCTTCACATCAATCATAGCCGCATCTTCTTTACGAAGAGACAACTCGTATCCTCTTACAGTAACTTCAATCGGGTCTCCCAACGGTGCAACCTTGCGCACATAGACTTCTACGCCCTTTGTGATACCCATATCCATAATTCTTCTTTTGGTAGCTCCCTCTCCGTTTAATTTTGTAACGACTGCGGACTGGCCTACCTTCACATCACGTAATGTTTTCATCTTGTGACTTCCTTTCCTTTGCCATTCTTTTTCCTTTATTTAAAAAGTACGTCTTGCGCGCACCATTTAAACCATGATCTTGAGTGCCATCTCTTTTCCAATCGCCACGCGTGAATCCTTGACATTGATGATCACATTGCCATCTGCCTCCGAAACAACGCTGACTTTGGATCCCGGCACAAATCCTAATTTTTCCAGAAACAATCTGGTTTCTTCTTTGCCACCGACCTTTTTGATCAGTTGCTCTTCTCCTTTGTTTGCCATAGCCAAAGGCATCATCTTACTCACCTTCCTCATTTTGTGCATAAATAAAACTTTTGTTAGCGTTCGCTAACTCACGGTCAAAAAAGAAAATGCCCGTTCCATATAAGCAACAATGGTTAGCATCCTCTAACGACATTGATA
>CAVLBP010000036.1:0-20056 GCA_963661325.1 bacterium | reverse complement strand
ACCGCCTTTTTCTGCTTTGTCAATGGCGGATTCCATTATATCGCGCACCTCGATCAGAGAAGTCGGATGGTCTACGCGCTGGATCAGATTGATGCGGTTGTACATGGCAAGGATCGCCATTTCATCTACAACATAGCCCTCTTCCAAGGCATAAACCTTACCAAAATTGACCAGTTCGTCTATGGTAAAGATCGGAATGGTGATCTTTTCGGTAAACATGGCTGCAAACGCACTGTTGTGAGAAAGCATCTTATCAATGCGGTTTTTCTGATCTTCCATGAGAACCAGAACATCGCAATTATCCTGCGACATCAACTGGCGCATAGTCTCCTGGGTACGCTCACTCAGTCTGCCTGCTCCCTCAATGATCAGGCATCCACCGGATACCTTGGAAAGTACCAGTGCCACATCTTTTTTATTTAACTGCTCTGCATCGATCTTGCCGACATTGCCTGTTAGTTTGTCTGTCTCAATCTGCAATACCTTGATCAGATTGGATGCCAGCATAGTCTTTCCACTGCCGACACCGCCCTGAATGATGATATTGCCGCTCGCAGAATTCTTTTTATTTTCCAGACGATAACGCACCCCTGTCAATGCCTGACAGATGGTATTTTCCATACCATTGATCGGCATAAAGTAAGAAAAGATCTCCTTCTCCTCCTCGGATAGGGTCAACTCCGGCATCTCATCGCTGATGGCGCGCTCAAAGACATTCTCATCCAGCAGTTCTGCCATCTCTTCCGGATCTAATTCCACATCCGCTATCTCAGGCAGCGGCTCCTGGCTCGGCATTGCTTCTTCCGCTATCACTTCGCCCTGATCCGGCATTGCTTCTTCCGCCACTTCTTCGCTCTGATCCGGCCTAACTTCTTCCGGTGTTTTCTCTGTCACTTCCTCTGCCGGGCTGACAGATTCCTCGGCAGTCTCTACCTCTGTCTCCTGTGGGCTGACTTCCGGCTCTGCCACTTCTGCCTCTGCTACAAACTCCTGTAAATCTTCCGGCAATGTGATCTCCGGCAGATCTTCTTCCTCTACATCTGGGGCAATCTCTTCTGCCACCTCGGATGCAAGCGTTTCTTCCTCTAAGTGTCTGACCTCTTCCTGTCCCTCGTTTGCCATGATCCTGTCAATTTCCTGCTGTAACATGTCATTGACATCGGCAACGATCTTGCTTGCCTCTTTATAATCCACGTCTGTCACTTCCTCCAAATCTGCTTCCTTAGGCAGGGACGCTTCCTGCGCAGGATCTGCTTTTTCGTCCTGGTCTTCCAGAACCGGCGGATGCCACTCTTCGCTGGCGTCCGGTTCTACAGACTTGACGATAGAAGGAGCCTCCGGGCTCTCTTCCCCTTTAATGATATGCGCACTTGCAGGATCTACGACCGGAATCTCCAGACCAACACCCATGATGCCATCTGCTGCCACCTTTGGGATCTGAAATACCGCCGGTGCCGGATCCTCTGTCTGGTCTGCGACCGGCTCGGACGGAGCCTCATCCTGCTTTGCCATATATTCTTCTTTTAAAAGATCTGTCGGTGTTGCGCCGGCATCTAACTTCGGGATCGCTTCTTCCAGACGATCCATGATCTGGGATGCTTCTTTGAGGGCAATATTCTTGGCAGACTCCAGTTTTTGCTGTTCTGCCTCCTGCAATGCTGCCTCTGCTGCACGTCTGGTCTTTTCCCATTCCTCCATGACATCTTCAATGGTCATCTGACCGTCTACCTGCTGCTCGACCTCTTTGGATTCCGGTACGAGCAGACTGATCTGTCCATCGTATTCCTCGGCAAGATACTCATTGAAGGTATCCTTTAAGGACTCATCCAAATTCTGCTTTGCCTGCTTTTGTTCTTCCGCAATGGCATCACTCTGTTCGTTGACCTGAAGATACGGGATCTCCTCAACCAGAGTCTTGATATTTTCCATATTCTCGGAAACAGCCTCTGCCTCTGTCGCACGCATGATCTCATCGATATTCTTTTTGATCTCCGCCTGTAAATTGACCGTGTTGAAGCGCTCCGCCGGTAACTCTACCTGCGGGATCGCCATAGTCTCATGCACGATCTCTCCGGAATGGAGGATCTCATTGGCACGGATCTCCGTCACGCCATCGCGACGCTGCTGAAAATGCCGGTACTTGTCCTCCTGCATCTTATCGAGCGGCTGATAGATCATCTTCATCTCAAGGGCACGCTCCACATAGGGGCCGTCACCAAACCAAAGGATGATCTCATCGCACAGATCAATACACTTGTCTACCTGCATGGTCTTGTGATAGAGATAAGCAAGTTCATATGCCCACTCCTCCAAGAAATCATGCTCTTTTAACTCTTCCAAAATACCGATCAATGTCGTATAATCGGCACCTTTTGCCTTGTTGATCTGGTACTTGATGATATATTTGAGACTATCATGCGGCGCGATCTCTACAAATTCATCATAGAATCCCTTCGCCTCTTCCAGATCACCCAACTTCACACACAGGATCGCCAGATGATAAATGATCATCCTGCCGATCGGTGAGCGGTCGTGCGCTATATAAAGAAGTTCCCGCGCCTCGTCCAGACGACCTGCCTCCTCGCAGACTTCACTTGCCTTGACCAGTGCATTGACATTGTGCACCTTGCGCCAGTTGGTGCTCTCCACAATATCCAGAGCCTCGTCTGTGCGCCCTTCTTTTATCAGTTGTTTGATCTCGTCGTATTTTGTCTTAAACTCGTTCTTATCCAACGTTCTTACCTCAAAAAAGTATCCTGATATGCTCTTATCTCAAGCTATAAATATACAGTTTTAGTGTATCATAGGGCACATGACATGTCAAAAATATTTGTCTGACAAATCTGTGAAAATCCTGCCATTTTTTAGCAATACAAAAGAATGTGCCACGGAATTTCCTATCACATAAAAAGGACAGTTCCTTTGCTTTTGAAACTGTCCTTCTCATTGATCTATTCTTTTATTTCTTCTTTTTCAGAAGACTGCTTTTTCTTCTTTTTAGAGAAAACATTGACATTTACATGCGATTGTTCCTCGTATTCCTTGGTATGTTCTACCAGGGAATGATCTGCTTCGTTGACTCTTTCCATATTGATATAGTCGGCTGTCTCCTCGGGCAGATCCCGTTTTCTCAACATGTGTTTGGAAAAACGTCCCACCAGATAGTAGATGAGCGCCATGGTCGGAACACCAAAGAGCATACCTGCAAATCCAAACAGACCGCCGCCAACAACAATGGCAACAACAACCCAGAAAGAAGAAAGTCCGGTAGAGTCGCCCAGAATCTTAGGTCCGATGATATTTCCATCAATCTGCTGCAATACGATGATAAAGATGAGGAAGTAAATTCCCTGCATCGGCTCTGTCAAGAAGATGATGATAACGGTCGGCAAAGCCCCAATATATGGTCCAAATACCGGTATGATATTGGTCACGCCGATGATGATGGATACCAAAAGCGGATACGGCATCTTGAAGATCAGCATACATACATAACAGATCACACCAATAATAGCGGAATCGATGATCTTTCCTATGATAAATCCATAGAAGATGTCTCTGGTCTTTCTGCCGACTTCCAGGATGACATTGGCATGATCTGCACGGAAAATACCATAGATCAGTTTCTTGGTCTGTCCCTTAAATGTCTCCTTGCTGCAAAGCACATAGACCGATACGATGATACCAATAATGCAGTTAACCAACAATCTGCCCACACTAAGCGCACCATTGACCGCCATGGAAATCAGTTCCTTAGTACTCACATCTATGTAATTTTCCAGCCATTTGACGCCCTTGTCGATCGCCTTGTCAAGATTGCTGCCCTTGGCACTCATGATATTTTTTTCATAGCGCCCGCCGGTGATCTGGTTTGCCCAGTCTAAGACTCCATCGATCTGTTCGTTGATATGGGTGACCAGATAATGGATGGTCTGGTACAACTGCGGTATGATCGCGACAAAGAATAAGACGATAATGCCAACCACAATGACCAGTGCGATCAAAGATGTGATCATGCGCGTGGTCTTTTTGGCATTTTCTTCTGTCTTACAATGTTTTTCAAAGAAAGGATACATGTGCCTCTCGAAAAATCCCATGATGGGATTCATCAAAAAGGCAAGTCCAAATCCTATGATGATGGACTGCAAGACACTCATAAACTTGCTCCAGCCTTCGCCCAGCCCTTGATAACGCTCTACACCAAAGTAGAACAGGATCACACAACACGCCGTGAAGATGACCACCGCAGAGATGGTCATCATGCGCTTTACATTCCCTCTGCCATTACTCCCCGGTTGTTTTTGTAAATCCATAAATCATTAACCTCTGTAATAGTTGATCAAGCATCCCTTTAAGATGATGTCTCTCTCATCATCTGTCAGAGCACCCAGCTGCAGTGTAAACGGATACATCTGTCCATCCTTTACCACATATGCCTGAATTTCTTCTGTCTTATCGATGATCGCCCGGCGGATCGCCGGAACAAAGAGGTAATCTCCGTTCTTGAACGGAAGATCGCCTGCCGGGATCAGGAATGGGAGCATGCCCCAGTTGATCAGGTTGGAACGATATCTCTTGGTCGCATATTCGTTGGCAATATTTGCCCAGCCGCCCAATACCTTCTGGCAGGATGCAGCCTGTTCTCTTGCAGAACCATCGCCCGGTTTTACGGCAAAAATAGTAGATCCTACGCCAAAGTTGTCATGGTTTACATCCGAGAAGGTCTTTTTCACAGTATGCACGATCTCACGCAGTTCCGGTACTGCCTGTCCGGCACATTCTCCGGCTTCCAATGCCTTCTGTGCTTTCTGGATCTCCTTGGCACGGCCTACATATTCCGGATCCTTACGGGAAAGTGTAAATTCTGCCAATCCAAGAGGATTAGAGCGGTAAGAAGATGTCTCTCCTGACGGAATCAGTTCATCTGTCGTTGTTACCGGATCATGGATCTCAGATACGACCTTGAGGAAAAGATTTTCCGGTAATGGGCTCATTGCCGGCCAATCCTTGATATTCGGTCCAAACTTGATCTCCTCATTCGGATCTGCAACGCCCTTGCTATCAAAGACGCGGTTAGAATAAATGTTTTTATCGAAATAGTATTTTGGCTTGGTGTAGTTGACATCCATATCCGTTGCCGCTGTCAGATAACCCTTATTTGCCGCGGTTGCAGCGATAGAACGGGCATCCATAAGTGCTACGGATGAGATCTGGCCATTCTGTAACTTGGATCCTTCTCTGTTCGGGAAGTTTCTTGTAGAGTGGCGGATAGAGAAGCCGTTGTTGCTTGGGGTGTCTCCGGCACCGAAACATGGTCCGCAGAATGCTGTCTTGACGATCGCACCTGTCTCCATCAGATCTGCCACACAGCCATTTTTCACAAGCTCCATGTAGATCGGTGTGGATGCCGGATAAACGCTGAGTGTAAACTCATCCGGTCCGATGGATGCACCGCGCAGGATGTCTGCTGCATCCGTGATATTCTCATAACCACCACCGGCGCAGCCTGCGATGATACCCTGATCTACATACAATCTGCCGTTTCTGACCTTGTCCTTTAAGGTGAAGTCTACCTGTCCGTCCAGGCTGATCTTGGCTCTCTTTTCACAGTCATCTAAAATATCCATGAGGTTGGCATTGAGTTCCTCGATGGTGTAGGTGTTGCTCGGGTGAAATGGCATAGCGATCATTGGCTTGATCTGGCTCAGATCGATCTCGATCATACCGTCATAGTAAGCCACCTGACCCGGATTGAGTTCTGCAAAATCCTCGGTTCTGCCGTGGATCTCATAAAACTCACGCACCTTGTCGTCCGTTCTCCAGATAGAAGAAAGACAGGTTGTCTCTGTTGTCATGACATCTACGCCGATACGATAATCTACGCTGAGGTTGGCAACGCCCGGTCCGACAAACTCCATGACTTTATTCTTGACATAGCCCTTATCGAAAACTTCGCCAATAATGGCAAGCGCGATATCCTGTGGTCCCACGCCCTTCATAGGACTGCCGGTCAGATAAACACCGACAACGCCCGGCATTGCAATATCATAAGTCTTGTTCAGAAGCTGTTTTACCAGTTCCGGTCCACCCTCGCCCATAGCCATGGTTCCAAGAGCACCGTATCTCGTATGGGAATCGGATCCCAAGATCATCTTGCCGCCACCTGCGAGCATTTCTCTTGCAAACTGATGGATAACAGCCTGATGAGGAGGTACATAAATGCCGCCGTACTTTTTGGCACATGTCAGTCCAAACATGTGATCATCCTCGTTGATGGTTCCACCTACGGCGCAAAGGCTGTTGTGGCAGTTGGTCAGCACATACGGGATCGGGAACTTCTCAAGCCCGGATGCTCTTGCTGTCTGGATGATACCAACATAAGTGATGTCATGGGAAGTCAGTTTATCAAACTTAATCTGTAGATTCTGCATATTGCCGGATGTGTTATGGCTCTCTAAGATACCATATGCCATCGTCTGCTTGGCTGCTTCTTCCCTTGTGACCTCTTGTCCCGTCTTTTGTCTGATCTCATCCTGTGCCTGTGGGCCATCTGCAACCAACTCTGTTCCATGGAGCAGATATACTCCCTGTTCGTATAACTTCATGTGTGTCCTCCTCAATTTTTATTTTCTGCCAAAAAGAGAGAAAATACCTTTTCCCTCCTCCGGCTTTTTTTCTTCTTCCTGGTCGGATTCTTTCCATGCAAAATATTCTTTGTCCAGATCCTCGGAAAGGGCGGCTGCCTCTTTCTCGGTCAACTCGCCCTGGGTCGAAAGCTCTGTCGTCTCGTCTTCATCCTCCAATGGAATATTGTTTTGTATGAAATAGTCCTTGTTGATGTGGATCTCCGGCTGCACCTTGGCATAGGACGGGGTATCCTTTAGCGCAAAATCACCCTTTTCCCCCTTTTCCCGTTCCAAACGCAGGCGTCGATTCTCCTCTTCGATCAGATGCAAATACTTTTGCGTGTCGATCAGATCTCCCAACTGCGACTTGAGTTCGGACTGATTGGTCTTGATCGTCCGCTTTTCGCTTGCCATCTTATCCCTGGCATCTTCGTAGATCTTAGCGATCGCATCTCCTGCATCATCCATGATCTTTTGGATGTCGTTTAAAGCATTATCCGTATACATGATTGATGCCGCATAGATGTCTTCCGCCTTGCGAGAAGCCGCAAAAATAATGTCATCTCCCTGCTTTTGCATCTCACGGTTTGCCTTATCCTTTTTTGTCTGGGACAATTCATGTTCGTCGATCATGTCATACATGCAGGCATTTAATTCCTTAAGCAGATCCATCATCTCGTTCTTATTCACGATCACATCGCGCTTGCTGCCCTTGTATGGCTCTGCCTTAGAAAAAAGTACATGAATATCCCGCAGCACTTTCTCTGTGCGATCTGCTGCACTCATATTTCACACCTCATCCGTTCGTCTCTTTTGGCATTCACATATAAATATGAAAATACTCTTTAAAATATAGCATAGAAGACAGAGTCTGACAACGCTTGACGGGCAGGGAAATCTTAAATTTTGTTAATAAAAGGACATCTTTTCTTAAAGAAGGTAAATAAAATATAAAACATAGCCTAGCAGCATGACGATACCCGCTTTCCGTCTCAGTCCTTTTGTCCGTGCCACGCAGATAAAAAGCAGAATGCCAACCGCCGCTGCAATCAGAGTATCCACAACGAAGCCGGAAGCAAAGGTGACCGGCGTGATCAGGGCTGTGGTTCCCACAATAAAGAGGATATTAAAAATGTTACTTCCCACGATATTTCCAATGGCAATGTCAGCATTCCCTTTTCGTGCCGCGGACACACTCGTTACCAATTCCGGCAGACTGGTACCAAACGCCACAATGGTCAACCCGATAAAACGCTGGCTGATGCCAAGTGTCTTTGCAATATTACTTGCTCCCTCGACCGCAAAATTGCTTCCTGCCACGATCATGACGACACCGGCTAGGATCAGACCTATGATCTTTGCCGTGGAAAGCTGGTCTGCTTCCCTTTCTTCTTCCTTTCCCTTTTTTGCCATCATATAAAGATAGCGCAGATACATGAGGAACAAGACCCAAAGAATGATGCCTTCCAGCCGCGTCACCTGACCGCCGGTATAGCCCAGCCACAGAAGGACAAAGGTAATGACGATCATAAAGGGGATCTCATAGCGTATCGTGGAATCCGCCACCTTGAGTGTCGCGACCAGCGCCGTCACACCAAGGATGATGAGGATGTTTAAGATGTTGCTTCCCACGATATTGCCGATCGTGATCTCTGCATTTCCCCGCAGTGCCGCCGAAATACTGACCGCCGCTTCCGGCAGACTGGTGCCCATGGCAACGATCGTAAGACCAATGACCAGCTGCGGTATGCCAAGTTTTCTTGCCAGACCGGAGGCTCCGTCCACAAACCAGTCCGCCCCCTTGACCAAAAGGAAAAATCCCAGTGCTAAAAAGACAATCTGTAGTACAAAGTTCATATCTTTCTCCCTTCCTGCAACTTGGGGATAAAAAAAGCGAGTCCCTTTGTTGCATCAAAAAATAATACAACAAAAGTCTCGCTACTTGGCTACATACCGGATTGCTCGCAATCGTACTGACGATATATAGACACAGATATTGCTGTGTCAGCTACTCCCTTTTATCTAAACAGATAATAACAAAGAGACAAGTCGATTGTCAACATAAAATTTCCGTCACACGCGGCAAGATGCCATGGATGTATGCAATCATGACACCGTAATTTGTGATCGCCACTTTCTGGCTGTCTCCATAGGAGATACGATAGCGCATTTCCTGCAAAGGCAGAGTGCATCCGCCACAATGCACGACCAGTGCGTAAGGAGAAAGATCCTTTGGAAATTCTGTGCCACTGGTAAAGGCAAAATGCAGGTCTTTGCCCGTGTATTCCCTGATCCAGCGCGGCATCTTGACCGTGCCGATATCATCACACTGTCTGTGGTGGGTACAACCCTCAGAGATCAGAACCGTATCTCCATCTTTCAGATCCTCGATCGCCTGTGCACCGGCGATCTGCACTGCCAGGTCACCTTTATAACGCGCCATCAGGATGGAAAATGAGGTCAAAGGAATATCTTTCGGTACGATCTTTGCCACTGTCCCGAATGCCTGACTGTCCGTCACGACAAGGCGGGGCTTTTTGCCAAGGGATGCCAGTGCCTGCGCCAGTTCAGTATCTCTTGCCACCACAGGAATAGCTCCTGCCTCTAATGTATCACGGATAACCTGCTGCTGCGGCAGGATCAGACGTCCTTTTGGCGCGGCGGAATCGATCGGCACAACTAAAACGACCAGATCTCCTTCCTCTAAAAGATCACGGATCAATGGACGCTCTGCCTCTTTGGGCTGCAAGCCTGCAATCCGCTCCTTTAATTCCCGGATCCCCTGCGCCAGACCTGTGCTGACCGCACAGACTTTAGCAGGATCGACCGCCAATGCCTGTGCGATCTCTCTCGCCTTTTCATCGATCTGCGCCGGATCTGCCAGAAGGTCTGTCTTATTTAAGACGATCAGATATGGCAGACCGCGTTTTTTTGTCTCTGACAAAAGGTCCTGTTCCAGACCTCCCACCATGCTATCTGCCGCGATCACAAGCAGAAGGATATCCGTCTGGCGGAGCATCTGCAAGCCCTTTTCCATACGCTTTTGTCCCAGTCCGCCCTCATCATCCAGTCCCGGCGTATCGATCAAAACGACCGGTCCGAGCGGTAAAAGTTCCATTGCCTTTTTGACCGGGTCTGTCGTCGTACCCTTGACCTCCGAAACGATAGCCAGATCCTGACCTGTGATGGCATTGATCAGACTGGATTTTCCCGCATTGCGCCTGCCAAAAATACCAATATGCACGCGTTCTCCGCTTGGTGTTGTATTCATGCTCATAAATTAATCCCTTCTCTTCCCAAACGATTTTCTGCTGTCATATATGTTTTTCCTTAAAAACGGAAATCGCGATTGCCCTCATGGATCTTTTCGATATACTCGGTCGCCTTTTCCTTTACCTTTGGATTGGTGATGACTTCCAACTCTCTTTTGATCAAAGCCTCTCCTACTTCCTTGGTCTCCGGGCTTGCGTAATCCTCCAGATATTCTTTTAAGGTCATAAGTGCATTTGGATGGCAGCAGTTGACGATCTGCCTGCTCTTTAACAGAGACATGAAGCGGTCGCCCGTTCTGCCTTCACGATAACATGCCGTACAAAAACTTGGCACATATCCCATATCCATCAGCCAATTGACAACTTCATCCAAGGTACGATTGTCGCTGACATCAAACTGCGCTGAGTTGTCCTCCTCTGCTTCCGGCTCAACATAGCCACCGACACTGGTTCTGGAACCGCCACTGATCTGGGAAATACCAAGTTCAAGCACGCGCTCTCTGCTCTCCTTAGTCTCTCTGGTGGATACGATCATGCCGGTGTATGGCACAGCGATACGGATGCAGGCAACGATCTTGGCAAAGGTCTCGTCCGAAATACCATTATCAAAAACATCCGGGTCAATATCATCTGCGCGGCGCACACGCGGTACACTGATGGTATGCGGTCCACAGCCCTTGGCTGCCTCTAAGTGCTCTGCGTGCATAATGATTCCGGTAAAGTCATAACGATAATTGTTGAGACCAAAGAGGACACCAAGTCCTACATCATCAATCCCGCCATCCATGGCACGATCCATTGCCTCGGTATGGTAAGCATAATTGCTCTTTGGTCCGGTCGGATGCAGTTTTTCGTAAGATTCCTTATTGTAGGTCTCCTGGAAAAGGATGTAGGTACCGATACCGGCTTCCTTTAACATACGATATTCTTCGACAGTTGTTGCCGCTATATTGACGTTGACGCGGCGAATATCTCCATTTTCATGGTGAATACTGTAGATTGTCTTGATACTTTCCAAAATATACTCGATCGGATTGTTCTTTGGATCTTCGCCTGCTTCGAGTGCCAGACGCTTGTGTCCCATATCCTGTAAAGCAATAACCTCCGCACGGATCTCCTCCTGCGTCAGTTTCTTTCTGTGGATATGCTTGTTCTTTGCGTGATATGGGCAGTACTCACAGCCATTGATACAATAATTTGACAGGTAAAGCGGAGCAAACATAACGATACGATTGCCGTAGAACTCCTGCTTGATCTCTTTTGCCAACTGATAGATCTCCTCATTCTTGTCTTCCAGTTCGCAGTCTAAAAGCACGATGGCTTCCTTGTGGCTGATTCCTTTCATCTTTCTTGCCTTGTTCAGGATCTGATCGATCAGTTCCCGATTGTTCTTGTTCTTCTCAGCATAATCGAGACATTCGCGGATCTCCTCATCGCTGATGAACTCCTCTGCCTTTGATGACATTACATCATACATTCTTTTTTCCTCCCTTTTCCTATGTGTCTTATGTTATTGTCCGTCTCTTTTATCCCTTGTAAAATCGACGATTATTTGCAAAGTTAAATTTTCTTATAATTTCTATTGCCATTTATGCAGGTGCATCGCCACGGTCTACGACCAGTTGGTAGCCGATAGACTGCATCCGGTTTCCCAGACAGCCCCGGCACTCCGCAGCCTCATCTCCGGTGCAGATCTTGTTGTCATAGAGTTCGTACTGTTTGCGCACGCTGGTCGGCGACAGATTTGGCATGACGACATTGGCTCCCGCCAAGATTCCCTTTTCACGCCCGCGCGGATCGATCGTTCCCAGCGCCGTTGTTGCCGGAAGCAATAACTTGGGTTGTAAGATACGAAGCAGTGAGATCAGATATAAGGTCTCCTCCACTGTCCCCTGCGCCTGATCTTTTAGGGGTGTTTCATGATGAGGAACAAAAGGTCCGATCCCCACCATTGCAGGCTGCAAGTTCTGGATAAAGATCATATCCTCCGCCAATGTATGCGGTGTCTGCCCCCGGGAGCCGACCATAAAGCCGCAGCCCACCTGATAACCTAAATCTTTTAGGGTGTAAAGGCATTGGATGCGGTGGTCAAAATCCATTTCCTGCGGGTGCAGGCTCTTGTAATGGTCTTTATCCGCAGTTTCATGCCTTAAAAGGTATCTATCTGCCCCTGCTTCTTTCATTAAGCGGTAACTTTCTTGGCTTCTTTCGCCCAGAGACAGGGTAATGGCGCAGTCCGGGTGACGCTTTTTGATCTCCCGGATCAGATCGCACATGACCTGATCTGTATAATAAGCATCTTCTCCACCCTGTAGGACAAAGGTACGAAAGCCTAAGTCTGCCCCGATATCCGCGCAGGATAAGATATCTTCCCTGCTCAGGCGATAACGCTCTACCTGTCGATTATCCCTGCGGATACCGCAATAATAGCAATTATTCTTGCAGTAATTGGAAATCTCGATCAATCCTCGCGTATAGATCTTGTTGCCAAAGATCTCCTTGGACCTCTGACGGGCGATTTCCGCTGCATATTCTGCCACTTGATCGCATCTACCGCGGATAAGTCCTTCCCATTCGTCCAAACTTAACGTATTTTCTCTATCTAATTTATCAATCAATGCTTTGACATCCTGTATTGCCAGTGCCATAGGCATCTCTCCTTCTTCTCTTTTCTTTTGCTATTATCCGAGCGTCACTTACTGCAATTTGGAATAGACGGCTTTTGCCGTTATGCCCTCGATATTGCCGATCTTTCCTGACATGGCACTGATCACATCCTGGGGTGCATCCACGGCGACGCTGATCAGGGAAATTCCGCGTTTTTCATAAGGGATCCCCATGCGCCCGATGATATATTTGCCATATGCATGCAGGACGTGGTTGAGTTCTTCTGCCTTGTCACGTTCTTCCACCACGATCGCAAGAATTGCTACTCTGGTATCCATCTGTCTGCTCCTTTCTTTTCATTGGTATATTAGTGTCTTTTGTATAAGAGGAAGTTCAGCGAATTCCATATTACACAAAAAGCCCCTGCATCTAAAGATACAGAGACTTTCCCTATCAAACTCCTATAAAAATCCCGTATCTTTACGCTCAGGCAGCCCTTTGCGCGCAGATGACTTTAATTCATAATGTAAAAACAGGGAGATACCTCGATCTCCCTGTATTTGTCTTTCATAGCGTTACCTCCACAGCCTGCTCAACCCAGGCACCCTTGCGGCACCCGGAAACTCCTTCTTAGTGCTGCTCCATTCCTGACCTGACACGATTCGTAGGCATCCGTCGCGCAAGACCCAAGTATCAACGCCACTTGTGGAGGCCGCCATTTGCATTGTATGGGATTATGACACATTTGTCAATCAAAACCCGTCATTCCCATGCCTTATATGCCACACCACTGCATTTCTTTTCTAAAATATCCTGCAATAATTCTGCAATATGTGCCGCCGCCTCTACCGGTGGAATGCCTACACGACTAATATTGGATACTACTGTGTATTCTGATTCCAGCATATCCGGACGCGCATTGTATGCGATATAGGCTGACATACTTTCCGAGGTCAGAAGTCCCGGTCTTTCACCGATCAAGACGCATGTTACCTTTGCATGAAGCAATGGTGCAATCGTACGCGCTGTATTCACGCGGCAGTATCGAACAAAAAAAGGTGTACCCACCGTAATTCCCTGACTTTTTAACTCTGCCTCGATCGTTGCATATAAATCCGGTACATTGGCAGCAATGGAAGGTGCACACAAGCCATCTCCAAAATAGATCTGCACATCAATATTATGCTGGCAACGACGTGAAATCTCCTCTTGTGTTTCCTCAGAAAACAAACGTCCCAGATCCGGTCTTTTTAACATTTCCTGTTTATCGCAACACAAAGTCTGCACTTCAAAGACGCCAAGCGAATCCACAACTTCTTTTGGAACTTCATGAAATACAGCATCATTTGCTGCTGCATGATCTGCCAAGAAACGCAGGTAAGATTCCGTTGTATATCTGGTCCCTGCATGTCCTATGCCGATACGTGCCGGTGTTGTTTTCTTCCAAGCCCTCATCTGTTCCGGGTTCTGATATGACTTTTCTTTTTCCATCCTCTTTTACCTCGCAAAAATCGTCGGATCCCCAAAATTGTTACCGGGATGCCCTTTTTCCCAAATTCCGTTTTGCTCCAACCATCTTTCAAATTCCGGTATCGGTCGCTTTCCTAACAATTCTCTGACCGCAGCCACATCATGATAGCCGGTGGATTGATACATTAACATAACATCATCACCTTGTGGCAAGCCCATAACATAATGACAGCCTGCGGTAGCCAATAATACAAATAAACTCTCTATATCGTTTTGATCTGTCGGCATGTGGTTTGTGTAACAACAGTCACACCCCATCGGCAAGCCATGCATATGCCCACAATATACATCTTCTAATCCTGCCCGTAATAACTCCTTCGTGTCATATACATATTCCGGCCCCATAAAACCAACGACGGTATTCACTAAAAATGGATGATAATGTCTTGCCAGACCATAGCATCTATTTTCCATGGTTCCCAGATCCGCATTATAATTGGCACTGCTGGACAATTCCGATCCTTGTCCTGTCTCAAAATACATCACATTCGGACCTTGCGCTGAGCCCATTTCATGAAACATCTGCTCTGCCTCTTCCAACATGGAAACACTAACACCGAAAGCGTCCAAAGCCTTTTGACTGCCTGCAATGGATTGAAAACAAAGGTCTGCTTTTGCACCACTTTGTAAGGCTTTCATTTGTGTGGTTACATGGGATAATACGCAAGTCTGTGTCGGAATCTCATACTCATCCCGAATCTTTCCCAACATATTCCATATATTGACTGTGGATTCCACCGTATCGATCGCCGGATTTAAGCCTAACACAGCATCACCAACGCCATAGGAAAGCCCCTCCAGAGTAGAAGCAGTAACACCTCTAGGATCGTCAATTGGATGATTGGGCTGTAACCTGCTTGCAAGTACATCTTCCCCTCCGATCGTAGTATTACATCTAGCTTCTATGTGTAATTTCCTGCTGGTATGGATCATGTCCAGATTTCCCATCAATTTTGCCGTCGCTGCAATGGTCTCACTTGACAGCCCCCGCCCGACAGACAAAATCTCGTCTCCGTTTGGATTTGCTAGGATCCATTCCCGCAGGTCTGCAATCGTCCAACCTTTTACCCTTTGATATGCTTCCTGATCCAGATCATCTAAGATCAGCCTTGTGACCGAATCCTCATCATAGGGAACCACCGGATTTTCCGTGAGATCTTTTACCGTCAGACCAGCCAGTACCTCCTTTGCAGCCACACGCTCCATCTTACTCTCAGCCCCCACATTTGCCAGCGTATCTCCTGATTTTTGCTCACTCGCCTTTGCAAGGACTTCCTTTACCGAAGAAAACCTATATGTATTTGTCCCTAAAATTGTCTCTAATCTCATATCATTCTCATTTCTCAAAAATCAATGTCTTCACTACAACAGGGATGACCTGACCCCCGGCAACCGGTTTTCCCAGATCGACAAAATCGCCCTCTTTACATACAATACCATCCAGACATATCAGATGCTTTTCTTTTCCGATCTTGCGCCGCAGGGATTGCCCGATCGCCTTCCCCAGATCTCTTTCTATAACGAGGATCGGCATATGATCCGCCTCTATTTCCTCCTGAAAAACCTTTACCAGAATGTCTGTCATGGATTCGATCTGTTGAAATCCCGGGCACGCTGCACCTGTAAAAGAAATAACATATTCCCGATCATGACCAGATACTTCTGCTTCTTCCACACGCTTTTTCATCATTTGTAACTGTTCTTCCATCATTAGCAGATCTTCTGCACACAGCCATTTGACTGAATATACCGGAAGATTTTTTTTCGGAAGTTCCTGATTTTGATAGGTAATCGTGGAACCGGAGACCTCCATACTGTAGTTTCCCGCTCCCACAACGGTTGCATTTACAGTCTCTGCTGCTTTTTTTGTATAGCCTCGTGAAAACACCGGGTGCAACAAAATAGCCTCTGCCAACAAAACACCAAGATCCCCATAGAGCAGATCATCCGGTTTTTCCTTGCTTTGTAACTGCTCCATGCAGGATGCCACTCCCCCTGAAAATACAATGATCTCCGGTCTTTGCTTGTAAGTAATGCCATGGTTTGTAGTATATGCTTTAAGCAATGAAGCATTTTTCGTCATAAGCCCTATGCTCTCTGCCATCACATCTGCCATACATGACACGATCTTCTGAAATTTCTCCAACATAAAGTCATCTACTTTTTGCCCGATCTTGATTTCTTCCTGACATATCTTCAAAAAAGGTTCCATCGCCGGTGATATGTGATAAATTTCATTTTCCCTGATCTTTACAAGCCTTCCACCAATGTTTAAACAAGCCGTATCCACCAGTTGACCATCCAGAAAATAACTGATATTCGTTGTTCCACCGCCGATATCCATATTTGCAACAAGTTTTCCGCTTTCTCTGGAAATATCTGCTGCACCGGATCCTCTGCCGGATAAAGCAGATTCCAGATCCGGTCCAGCCGCTGCCACAACAAAATCTCCTGCTATCCGCGACAAAGCATCGACTACTTCTTTTGCATTTCTCTTGCGGGCTGTCTCTCCTGTAATGATGACTGCCCCTGTATCAATATCCTGTGGGCTTAATCCTGCATCTGCGTAGAATTTTCTTACAATCTTTTCCACTTGTTTGGCATCAATCATTTCCTCCCCGATCAAAGGTGTAAACAGGATGGGACTGCGATAAAAAACATCCTTTGCAACCACTTCTACTTTCGGGACAGATCCAAAGCCGCCTGTATTTTTCATCTTAAGCCGACTGAAGATCAACTGGGTTGTCGTTGTGCCAATATCAATACCTGTACTTATGATCTCATCTTTCATGGCATTAACACTTTCTCTTGGATAACATCCCGGATAAGATAAGACCCGGCACAGATTTTGACTGTTTCCGGTATGGTTTTCCGCCTAAAAATAACTGTTCTACCTGGATCGACCGCAATTCTTCCTTTGCAATATCATAAGGACTTCGGGATAAAATGACCATATCGGCTATTTTTCCAGCCTCCAGACTACCTCTTTCTTTCTCATCAAATGTTGCATAATACCCATTATAGGTAGCCATCCGAAGTGCTTCATATAAACTGATACTTTGTCCATCGATCGGATGGTTGACAGCATTGTAGATCCAGAGCATAGGATCCGGATCTGTGCATGGGGCATCGGAACCCGCAGAGATCACGACATCATTTTTTACAAAATCGGCGATCGGATTTAATCGACGGTTTCTATCCTGCCCCAGTATCTTTTCCAGATATGCATCCGGCTCCTGCGGCCAGTTGATAAAACTTGTCTGGATCGGCATCTGGATATGGTACTCCTTACAGATTTTCAAGCCTTCTTCTGTCGGCAGGCAATCATGAATGATTCCATGACGATGATCTTTTCGCGTAAAATCATCCAGTGCTGCTTTTAGTGCTCTCGTCGCCTGGTCAAAGGCAGCATCTCCAATAGCATGCATCTCAATCTGGAGCCCTGCCCGGTTTGCTTTTTTACAAAATTCTGTCACTTCTTCATCTGTATAATATAGGACTCCCTGCTGATCGGTTCCTTCATACGGCTCTTTCATGGCTGCATCCATGGAACCAAAGCATCCATCCAGTGCACAGGCAAAGCATCCTCCGATACGCGGTAGTTTCCTCTTGATCACCTTTTGCGGATCCATCGTCTGCATGAATACACGGATCTGGAAGCCGGATTCTGCCCCTTTTGCCACAAATCGCTCCATATCTACATCCAGATCACCGGTAAATCCCACACCACTGACCGTGTGTACCATACCAATGCCCTTTGTTGCCAGATAATCCATCGCATGCTGCATATTTTTGATCAGATCAGGAATCGGTATGGCTGCCGTAATATAGTCCGATACTGCAAAAAAGGCGTCCTGGTTCATTTCACCTGTATCTTCATGGAATCCTCGCAAGTCCTTCACCTTATCCTTTACCAGATGTAGGAGTGCCGTATTTACAACGCAGGCATGCCCATCATATTTTACGAAAAAGACCGGTTGTTCCCCAGAGGCTACATCCAATTCTTGTCTGGAGATCAAGCGGCCATCAGAAACAGAATACGGAGAAGCCCCAAAGGCGATCGTGATCTTGGCATGATCCTTTTTTATAAAAGCGCGCAGTCTGTCCTGTATTTCAGCGTTGCTTCTGGCATCCATCACATTCAGACCTGCATTAAAAGTTGCAAAACTCGCAAAATGCATATGTGTATCTACAAAAGACGGTAAAAGTGCCTTCTGCCCTAAATGAATTTTCTCTCCTGCCCCATATTCCTGTGGCAGGTCATCACCTACATATAAAATGCGTCCCTGATCCTCCACCAGATATTTTGCTATCGTATTCTTTTCATCGCATGTAATAATATTTCCCTCGTATATCTTCATCTTCTCGCCCTCCTGACCTTATGTATAAAAAAGATGCCCAAAAGAATTGCTTCTTCCTTTGGACATCTTTGTCGATACCGTTATTATATTCCTTTTACAGATTTATGCAAGTTGGGTTTCTCCATTAACTTCTCACATACTTTTGATTTCTACTATTCGGCTTATCCGGTATGGTCATATGAATTAACCCCATTTCAATCGCCGGGCGAAGATAGTTTCTACGAAATCCTTCTTTAGAACTTAGCCCTAATTTCTTCATAAGATCATTGCTTGTATAAGGAATATCATATTCCATAAGGCCTAACAATTTCTTTGTATATTCAGATACTGCCTCATTATCCCCTTTGACCTGCGCCACAAAATCATCCAGAATTTTATCCAGTTGCGATAAGATAAATTCTATAAAAAATGTAGATTCTCCATCTATATGACATTTTGCAATGGCTTCATAATACTCCTCTTGGAATTTTTCTATCTGGCTTTCTAAAGGTATATACTCCAAGATCGGATTCCATCTGGACAAAATTGCCGTGTGCCACAACCTTGCCATTCTGCCATTACCGTCGGAAAAAGGATGAATAAATACAAATTCATAGTGAAATACCGCTCCCATGATCAGAGGATGAATTTCATCCTGTTTTTCTCTCATCCAAGCAAAAAGATCCTCCATTAACTGTGAGACATATTTGGCTGGTGGCGCCATAAAGATACACTGGTTTCCATTAAAAACGCCTTCTTCTCCGTGTCGAAAATCTCCGACGTCTTCCACGATATATTTTGTCATAATACCATGAAACCTTTTTAAACTTTCAATGCTATATGGCTCAATCTCTGACATTTTCTCATATGCAACATATGCATTTTTGACTTCCTGAATCTCTTTCTGCTCACCAAAGACCAATTTACCATTGATAACATCCTTTACCTGATCCAAAGAAAGCGAATTTGCCTCAATTTTCAAGGATGAATGTATCGATTTGATACGATTATTCTTCCTAAGATGTGGCTTGGCATTCATATTGCTCATCAAAGATACTTGACCTACCTTCTCAGAAATAGAAGCCACTTTTGATAATATGCTGTTGGTGATGGTAAAAGGCGGATCGTATTTTTCCATCGGATACCTCCATTAACTTCCGTATTATCTTGCGTATTATCTTCCTCAATTATACATGAGAATCTAACAATACACAAATAATAAGTTCATTATTCAACAAACCATATGGATTTTTTAATTCATACTCCTTTGCCACACACATGTCCATCTCTCCTTAAAACTGCTTCTTCTGCTCACGCAAATCTGTGAAAAATCCGCTTAAAAGTGCGGAACACTCATCTTCGAGGACACCACGCTCCACCTCGACCTGATGATTGAAGGCATCCATCTGTAAGATATTGAGGACGGATCCGGCGCAGCCTGCCTTGGCGTTCATGCTGCCGATGACCGCCTTCTTTAATCTCGCCTGCACCATAGCGCCTGCGCACATCTGGCATGGTTCCAGGGTCACATACATGGTGCAGTCCTCTAATCTCCAGTCGCCTGTCTTTTTGCATGCCTGCTTCATGGCGATCAACTCCGCATGGGAAAGTACATTTTTGTCTGTGTTTCGCTTGTTGTAGCCCTTGCCGATGACCTTATCATCACGCACAATAACACAGC
>CAVLBP010000035.1:0-20652 GCA_963661325.1 bacterium | reverse complement strand
CTCACTCGGGACTTTTTTGCGTAGAAGGGGAAGTGAGGGCGGGGGTAAGAGACAGGGACAGGCAGGCTGGTGCTTAAGGCGAGAAACTTTGGAGTAGGTTAGGAGTGTCTCTTGCGAAAAACAATTTGCTTGGAGGAAACTGTCTTGACATAGCTTCGACAGCCGGGCGGATGTGTCCGTCTGAAACAGATATTCAGGGCGCCACGCATAAGTGCCTCTAAGAACTTGGACTAAGAGCAAAATAGCAGGGGCAACCGGCGCAAACGAACATCCTTGTGCGGTTGCGCCTTTCGGGTACATCCATGTACCCTCATTGCCAAGTGTCGCACAAGTTCTAAGAGGCACTAATACGTTTTGCATTCATATCTGTTATCAAACGAATATCATTCAAACCGGCTGTCTAACTTTGGAAAGACAGTTTTAATAAAAGTAAGCAAATGTTTTGCGGATAGAGACACCCTGTTCTACGACAGTTTCTCACCTTAAGCACCAGCCTGCCTGTCCCTGTCTTTTGCCCCCGTCCTCCCTTTCCCCTATCTGCCATGCCCTCGACTTGACAGCCTCACCTCCTTTGGTTATACTAGCACGAGTAATACACAAAATATCAAAAGTGAGGTATAAATACCATGATTAAGATAATTACAGATTCCGGCTCAGATATTTTACAGGAAGAATATGACAAGGTGCGTGTTCTTCCCCTACATGTTTCTTTTGGAGAAGAACATTACCGTGATGGTCTTGATCTTTTGCGCGAGACTTTTTATGAAAAACTGATCGAGACAGATGTCTTGCCAAAGACCAGCCAGATCAGTCCTTATGAATTTATGGAAGCCTATCGGCAGGAACTGGATGCTGATGCGTCCGAAAGAGGAGAAGAAACTCAAGATAAGCAGATCCTAGTTATCACACTTTCTTCCAAGTTATCCGGTACATACCAGAGTGCCTGTATCGCGGCAGAAGAATTTGAAGGTCAGGTCTATGTCGTAGACAGTGAAAATGTCACAGTGGGACAGAAATGTCTTGTCATGCGGGCGGTAGAATTAGTCGAGGCAGGTTATGGGATTGAGGAGATCGTAGGGATTCTGGAGGAAGAAAAGAAGCAGATCCAACTGATCGCCTTATTGGACACACTGGAATATCTGAAGAAGGGCGGACGGATCTCGGCAGCATCCGCCGCGCTTGGCAATGTATTATCGATCAAGCCGGTTGTGGGAGTAGATGCGGGTGAGATCCTTGTGCTTGGAAAAGCGCACGGATCAAAGAATGGAAAGAATCTGTTGATGCAGCGGACAAAGCAGGCGGGAGGAATTGATTTTACACGTCCTTTTTATTTGGGATATACCGGGCTTTCAGATAAATTGATCTGCAAGTATATTGAGGATAGTCATATGCTTTGGGAAAGAGCACACACCAAAGAGGAATTGCCGATCGTTTCTGTTGGAGCGGCGATCGGTACGCATGTAGGACCGGGAGCGATTGCACTGGCATTTTTCGCACCGCAATAAAAAAGAATGTGCCGCAGCACATTCTTTCTTATACATATGTTCTTTACGCCTCGGTATGTGCTTCCATATTCTTTGGCAGAACCAGATTTAAAATGATGGAAACGATGAATACGACGGCAACGCAGTTTTCTGCAAACACAGTCTGGATGATCTGCGGGAAAATAGCAAAGATTTCCGGTACCTGTGTAAAGCCGATGCCGACACTGAGTGAGAGCGCAGCAATCGTGATATTCCGCTGTGTAAATCCTGCTTTGCCCATCATTTGCAGACCGCTGATGACAATGTTACCAAACATCATCAGGGTACAACCGCCAAGTACGGCATCCGGCAGTGTAGCAAGCACAGAACCAAAGATCGGGAAGATGCCGGCAAGGATCATAATTACGGCACCGGTAGCGATGGCAAAGCGGTTGACAACTTTTGTCATGGCAACCAGACCGACATTCTGACTAAATGATGTGATCGGCATACAGCCGAAAAGACCGGAGAGTGCACTGATGAAACCATCGCAGGCGATGGAGCCGGAGGTCTCTTTTAAAGTGGCTTCACGGTTCAGACCGGAAGCAGCAAGTGCGGAAGTATCGCCGATCGTTTCGGTAGCAGACACCAAAAAGATTAAGGTCGTTGAAATAATGGCATTGATATTAAACTCCGGTTTGAATGGCATGAGTGAAGGGAATGCAATGATCGCGGTGTTCTGGAGAGAAGAAAAATCAACTGCGCCCATAGCGATAGCAACCAGATAACCAACCACAAGGCCGAATAAAACGGATAATTGTTTGAAATAGGATTTTGCAAAAATATTAAATAGGATACAACATAAAAGTGTGATGCTTCCTAAGATCCAGTTGGTGGCGGAACCGAATGTTTCGCTGCCACTGCCACCGCCGAAAGAAGATGCTCCGACAGAGAGCAGGGAAAATCCGATGGCGGTTACGACGGTCGAGGATACGATCGGTGTGATCAGTTTGATCCAGTATTTTGCCAGAAGTCCGAGAATACCCTCGATGATACCACCGACAATGACGGCTCCGACAATGGCATTGTAGCCATAGGCGACACCCAGATAGGTAAAGACGGAGACAAAGGTAAAACTGATTCCCATGACGATCGGAAGACCGGAACCAACCTTGTGGAAGATCGGGAATAGCTGGATCAATGTACCAATACCGGCGATCAGCATAGCAGACTGGATGAGCATGGCGGTATCCTGGGAAGAAAGTCCGCTGGCTCCGGCAACGATAAAGATTGGTGCGATATTAGATACAAACATGGCAAGAATGTGCTGCAGACCAAATGGTACGGCCTGCTTTACGGAAATCTTGCCATCAAGATGGTATAAATTTTTGATAGATGGTGTTTCTTTTGTAGATGTCATTTCTTATTATATATGGAACAATTCCATACAAGTCCTTTCTTTTAGTATATTTGTCTGCTTATCTTACTGTTGACGGAAAACGATCTCTCCGCTTGCAGCGTCCATGCTCTCTATGATGGCGAGAGATTCCAGATGGAAACCGAGATTGCGGATGATACGGCCACCGTTTTGGAAACCTTTTTCAACAGCAATACCGATGCCTTCTACAGTTCCGCCGGCTTCATTGACAATGGAGATCAGTCCTTGCAGAGCACAGCCATTTGCCAAAAAGTCGTCGATGATCAGCACATGATCATCCGGTCCCAAAAACTTGCGGGAGACAATGACGTTGTTTTTGCATTTATGTGTAAAAGATTCTACCTCAGCCTTATAGACATCGCCGTCGATGTTGATGCTCTTGGATTTTTTCGCAAATACGACCGGTACGTTAAAGTGTCTTGCAACAATACATGCGATACCGATGCCGGATGCCTCGATGGTCACGATCTTATTGATATTTGCGTCAGCAAATCGTTTCTTGAACTCAGCACCCATTTCATCAAAGAGGGCAATGTCCATCTGGTGATTTAAGAAACTATCAACCTTTAAGACATTGCCTTCTTTTACAATTCCGTCTTTTACGATTCGTTCTTCTAAAAAGTTCATGATATCTTTTGTTCCTCCTGTTATGAACATTTTACAATTTTTTTGCTAAAAACAGACTATCAAAAAAGAGAGGAAAAAACAATCAAAAGTTATCCTATAACTACTATGATTTGTGTTATACTAAAATTATGAATTATACAACAGTGCTTTTTGATCTGGACGGCACGCTGACGGAGTCGGCACCGGGGATTGTCAATTCGGCGGCGCATGCCTTGGAAAAATTTGGAATACATGTAGAAGATAAAAATGATCTTTTATGTTTTGTGGGACCACCATTGATCGAGTCTTTCCAGAAATATTATGGCTTGGATGAGGTGCAGGCTGTCCAGGCGGTTTCATATTATAGAGAGTACTATAGCACCAAGGGCTTGTTTGAAAACAAACTGATCGATGGTATACCGGAACTTCTGCTTACCTTGAAAAGCGCAGGCAAGCGGTTACTGGTTGCGACCAGCAAGCCGGAGTTCTTTAGTAAACAGATCATATCCCATTATGGGGTTCGCCCATATTTTACCTATGTTGCAGGGGCGACGATGGATGAGACCAGAACGGCAAAGAGCGAGGTGATCGCCTATGCGCTGGAGCAGATCCCGGGCGTGGCAAAGGAACATATCGTCATGGTCGGGGATCGTCATCATGATATTGATGGCGCGATCGCCAATGGACTTGACAGCATTGGGGTGACCTTTGGCTATGGCGACCGGGCAGAACTTGCAGATGCAGGCGCGACTTATATTGTAGATTCCGTCACAGAACTTCAGAATCTGCTCTTGCAAAATTCGTAGGATTTGAGTATAGTTAAGCATATGGAAACGGGATTTTGCAAATTAGTTTCTTGTTGGCAATTTTAAAGTAATCTAATTTGTGCAGTGTAGTGGAAAATCACCTTTTTTGTAGGGCTTTTGAGACCGAAAGCAACTTGGCGAGAAGCACGGTAGTGGTTCGAGTCTAGTGCGAGGTCGTTCTGTGAGATTAGTGAAACGGAGCCAAAGGCGAAGGTTGAACTTAGCGAACAGAACATCTTTGCGCAGAGAGCGGAAGCGTCCCTACAAAGAGGTGGATTACCCACTACACGTCAAAATACATTGTTATCTAAGCAATAAAAAGGAGGAGGAATAAATATGTTACAAGAAAGTATTAAAAAGTTGGTACAATACGGCATCAACACAGGCTTGACCCCGGAGTGCGAGCGTATTTACACGACAAACCTGCTTTTGGATGTCATGAAGGAGGATGAGTACACGGATCCGGATTGTGATCTGTCCGACATCGTGCTGGAAGACGTCTTAAAGGATCTTTTGGATGTGGCAGTGGAAAAGGGACTGATCGAGAATAGCGTGGTCTATCGCGATCTTTTTGACACTCGCTTGATGAATTGTCTGATGTCACGTCCGGCGACTGTGCAGGCAAAATTTGCCGAGGAGTACAAAAAGTCACCACAGGCAGCCACAGACTATTTCTTTAAACTCAGTCAGGACAGCGATTACATCCGCCGTTACCGTGTAAAGAAAGATAAGAAGTGGACCGTAGATACCAAGTATGGCACCTTGGATATCACCATCAATCTTTCCAAGCCGGAAAAGGATCCAAAGGCGATCGCGGCAGCCAAGAATGCCAAGCAGTCTGCTTATCCGAAGTGTCTGCTTTGCATTGAAAATGAGGGGTATGCAGGACGCGCCAATCATCCTGCCAGAGAGAATCACCGCATCATTCCGTTGACTATGAACGGCAGCAGATGGGGATTCCAGTATTCTCCTTATGTGTATTATAATGAGCACTGCATCGTTTTTAACGGTCAGCATACACCGATGAAGATCGAACGTGCGACTTTTGTGAAATTGTTTGATTTTGTAAAGACATTTCCACATTACTTCTTAGGCTCCAATGCGGATCTTCCGATCGTAGGCGGATCCATTCTCAGCCACGATCATTTCCAGGGCGGTCACTATACCTTTGCTATGGAAAAGGCACCGATCATTGAGGAGTTTACGGTAAAAGGATTTGAAGATGTCAAGGCAGGCATTGTGAAATGGCCGCTTTCCGTGATCCGGCTTTCCTGCAAGGATGAAAAGCGTATCATTGATCTGGCAGACCATATCTTAGGATGCTGGAGAACTTATACCGATGAAGATGCCTTCATTTTTGCTGAGACAGATGGTGAGTTACATAATACGATCACACCGATCGCCAGAAAACGCGGCGATATGTTTGAACTGGATCTGGCTCTGCGCAATAACATTACGACAGAGGAACATCCGCTTGGCTTATATCATCCACACGCAAAGTTACATCATATCAAAAAAGAAAATATCGGTCTGATCGAAGTCATGGGACTTGCTGTGCTTCCTTCCCGTCTGAAAGGGGAGATGGAAGCCCTTGCAGATGCTATTGTAAACGGTAAGGATATCCGTGCTGATGAGACTTTGGAAAAACATGCAGACTGGGTAGATGAATTTAGTGCTGCATATGAGAAACAGGGTATCCGCATTGATGAGACCAATGTCGAGGGCATTTTGGAGCAGGAAGTTGGCAAGGTATTCTGTCAGGTCCTGGAAGATGCCGGTGTCTTTAAATGTGATGAAAAAGGACTGGAAGAATTCCGCAGATTTATTGCTGTTCTTTAGGCTAGAGCGCGGTAGAGCGAGGGACGTTCCTTTTGCCACAAGGAACGTCCCTCACTCACATTTCACACACAAAAATAGACCTGGCAATCTGCCGGGTCTTCTTAGGTTTATCAGATGAACGGCTTGCACCGATTGCTTTCTAAAGTGGGTGCTTTTGGTAAATTACATATTACCAAAAGCATACTTGAAGAATGATACTGCATCTTCGCCGTTCTTTTCCTGTGCCTCTACATACTTATTGTAATTGTAAACTACATATCCAAGACTATTTGAGAATTCCATAATTCATATCTCCTTTCAAATCATGCTTTTTAAAATTTAATCAAATCATACTATGGCTTTTTGTATCTCTTAGAACTGTCCTAAAGCAAATTTTAAGAGTGATACTGGCTGCTGACCATTTGCGCTTTTCTCGTTAGCGTATTTGTTGTACTCAGTAAAGAGTTCGCCGAATGCATCAAAATCGTTATACATATCTTTTTTTCTCCTTTCGTTTTTTATTTCTCAAAGGTCATTTCCTTTGATGACCTTACTATAGCACCACTTATAGGGAATGTCAACAAAAACTTTGCATTAAATTTGTGTAATGTGCATAAAAATAGGGCGATTTACAAGCAAAATAACAAGTGAAGCAAAAATGACTATGGTAAATATGCACAATGTAGATGTACATAAATTGTGCATAAATACAATAATGAATACGAAAACCGGAAAGACTGTGAAAAAGAAAACGAGGAATTCGTACATTTTGCATAAAAATTTAGTCTTTGAAATAATTGCCAAAAAAGGAGGGATAAATTTGTCATATATGCTATGTTGCGGTAGAGAAAGACCGGTGTTACAATATAGGAAACGAAAAAACTGATTTGAGTTTTCTGGTTTCCTAAAGAGGAACATAGGAGGACATGGGATGGAGAAACGTATTATAGAAGGCGCTTTACATATCGTAGAAAAGCAGGGTGTCAAATTTACCATGGATGAGTTGGCATCGGAACTCGGCATGAGCAAGAAAACGATCTATACCGTTTTTCGTGACAAGAACGAACTTTTGATAGCAATGGTCGATTACGTTTTCGATTATATTAAGGAAAGCGAAGCCTTAGTCATGGAGGATAAGCACCTGTCCTTATTGCAAAAGATCCGCAAGATCTTAGGCGTGATGCCGGAGAATTATACAGATTTTGATTTTACACAGTTTTATGTCTTGCGGGATAAACACCCGGAAGTCTATGAACGTGTCAGACAGCGTTTGGAGAGTGGATGGGAGATGACCAACCGTCTATTGGAACAGGGCGTAGAGGAAGGCTTGATCCGTCCGGTCGATTTCCGTGTTTTCCAGTTGGTATTTGAGTCTGCGGTAGAACGCTTCATTATGGGAGATGAACTCGAACGTGAGGAGATCGACTATATGCAGGCATTAGAAGAACTTGTGACCATTATGGTTGATGGTATTGTGGTACACAGATAGAAAGAGGATGGTAAATATGAAAGATCGCATCTATTTGATGAGGGATTGGTTCTTTACAGAAAAATTTACAGAAGACATGATCGCGGACACCATGGATGTTTCTCTGGCACAGACAGTCAGTCTGCCACACACCTGTAAGGAAACACCTTTTCATTATTTTGATGAACATACCTATCAGATGGTCTCCTGCTACCAAAAGATCTTATACGCACCGGAAGGCTGGCAGGGCAAACGCCTGCTTTTGACTTTTGAGGCGGTAGGGCATGAGGCAGAGGTTTATGTCAATGGCAAAAAGATGGCAGAACACCACTGCGGATATACTGCTTTTACAGTGGATATTTCAGAGGCTTTAGCGTACGGCGCAGACAATCTTTTGACGGTGCGGGTAGACTCCAACGAGACACTGGATCAGCCGCCGTTTGGTTTTGTGATCGACTACATGACTTATGGCGGTATTTACCGTGATGTTTATCTGGAAGTAAAGAATCCTATTTATATAGAAGATATTTTCTTAAAACCAAAGTTTGCAGAAGTCGTGACGACCAAAGGCATGGATGCCGAGGCGATTGCAGATATGCAGGTATCCGGGATCTTAGTATCGGAAGTTACCTATTCGGCAAAGGCAAAAGAAGCGATCAGTGCCGGTCAGGTCGGCATCCGTCAGATCGTGGATGGTCAGGTCGTTTTGGAAGCCCCGATCGCGACAGCATCCTTCAGCACGTCGGTTGCGGATGTCATGCTTTGGGATATCGAAAGTCCAAAGGTATATGAGGTCACCACCCAGTTACTCTATCAGGGACAGGTCGTGGACGAAAGGGAAGATACGATCGGATTTCGGGAAGCCCTATTTAAAAAAGATGGCTTTTACTTAAATGGCAGAAAGGTCAAGATCCGGGGGCTGAACCGTCACCAGTCTTATGCCTATGTCGGCTATGCTATGCCGGAATCCATGCAGCGGCTGGATGCCAAGATCTTAAAGGAAGAACTTGCGGTCAATGCCGTTCGTACTTCACATTATCCGCAGTCACATTACTTTATGGATGCCTGCGACAGACTGGGACTTTTAGTCTTTACAGAAATGTCGGGCTGGCAGCATATCGGTGGTCAGTCTTGGCAGGATCAGGCGGTAGAGAATGTCAGAGACATGATCGTGCAGTACCGCAATCATCCGTCCATTATCCTTTGGGGGGTGCGTATCAATGAGTCCCAGGACAATGATGCTTTTTATGAAAGGACCAATGCCACGGCACATGCCTTGGATGATACAAGACAGACCGGTGGTGTCCGTGCTATGAAAAAGAGTCATCTTCTGGAAGATGTATACACTTACAATGATTTTGTCCACAGTGGCGCCAATGTCGGTTGCGAACCAAAGGAAAAGGTTACCTCGGATGTAGAAAAGCCATATCTGATCACAGAGTACAACGGACATATGTATCCGACCAAGATGTTTGATTGGGAAGAACACAGACGCGAGCATATGATCCGTCATGCAAATGTCCTCGATGCCGTCGCAGGGCAGGAAGATATCGCAGGTTCTTTTGGATGGTGTATGTTTGACTACAACACCCACAAGGACTTTGGCAGCGGAGACCGTATCTGTTATCACGGTGTTTTGGATATGTTCCGAAATCCAAAACCGGCAGCCGCCGTCTATGCGAGCCAGGGAGACAAGAATCCGGTACTGGAATTGTCGTCGACCATGGATATCGGCGAGCATCCGGCTTGTAATAGAGGGGATACCTACCTGATCTCCAATGCAGACAGTGTGCGGATGTATAAGAACAAGGTCCTGATCAAGGAGTACAGGCAGAGTGATTCTAAGTATCAGAACTTAAAACATGGACCGATCCTGATCGATGATTATGTGGGGGATGCCATTGCAAAAGAAGAAGGCTATTCCAAGAGACAGGCAAAGATCGTCAAGGATTGTATGAACCATGTGGCAATGCACGGTATGCAGATTACACCAAAACTTGTTTGGAATGCTTTTCAGTTGATCTGTATCTACCATATGAATCCAAACGATGCGGTAGGTCTTTACAATAAATATGTAGGCGATTGGGGCGGCGAGTCCAAACAGTACCGCTTTGACGCGATCAAGGATGGCAAGGTCGTCCGTTCCCTGATCAAGACACCGATGAGAAAAGCATCTTTGGCAGTGAGCCTGTCGGCAACGACGCTTAGGGAAGATATTACCTATGATGTCATAGAGGCGCGTGTGCGAGCCGTCGATGAATATGGCAATCAACTTTATTATATGCAGGAATCACTTTCTGTCACGACAAGCGGTCCGGTCAGGCTGATCGGTTCAAATGCAGTACCACTTCGCGGAGGAGCCACAGGGCTTTATATAAAATCCATGGGGGAGCCGGGAGAAGCATCTGTCACGATAACGTGCGCAGGCTTGGATCCGGTCACGATCAAATTAGAAGTGCAAAGCACAAGGGAGGATAATTAATATGGAAGAAAAATCAAAAGTAATCTTTGGAAATGTCATGAGCGACAAGGTTTATAAGAGTGCAGTCAAGTCCAAGAAAAAGTTTATCAAGAAGTTTGGAGATGACTCCAATGTAGATTATCCGATCTACATTCAAAAGAATGAGCATATCGGAGATTCTTTAGGAGTTTATGACATCCTTTTAAAAGAGGGAGACAGCCCGGAAGAATTCGACCATGAAAGGGGTATCATTGTTGGAAATATCCGTATGGGATTTGGTCATTACCGCATTTCTATGGCTATGGCATCCGCTGCAAAAGCCATGGGATATACCCCATACTGGATGGATCTCAACGGCTATCCACAGACCACCTGTACCAAGGTTATCAGTGCACAGAATGATCTCTATTCTTTGGGATCACGCCTTTCAAAAAATGCCTTGTTTAACAAATATGTCTGGGAGCCGACCAACTATGAGACATTCCGCCAGTTGAAGTACAATGCGTCCGATCAGAAGAACGCAGAATTGATGGCGCCGGTTTACCGCAATGTGCCAAAGGACATCCCGGTGATCGGTACACACGTATGGCCGGCACAGGCAGCCATTCATGCAGGCATGAAAAATGTTGTCAATGCCATTCCGGACAACTGGCCAATGGCACTGCATTTTGCAGAGGGAAGTGTGCATACCATCCAGTGTAAAAATGCTTACATGGGATATCGTATCTGCAACGGCATGAACGGCGACGAAGTCTGCAAGGAAATGCCCAATGAAGATCTGGTCTATACCGGACATTATATCGATCATGAACTGGTATCCAATATCGAGGCAGACTGCGATGCGAGAATGGCAAGAAAGGCACAGGGCGCACCTATGCGTTTCCTTCTTACCATCGGTGGTGCGGGCGCACAGAAAGAGATCTTTGCAGCCATCATCAAGTATCTGCTTCCTATGCTCAAAGAAAACAAGGCGGCACTTTATGTCAATGTCGGAGATTACAAAAATGTCTGGGATGATCTTTCGGGGGAGATCCCGGAAATGGCAGGTGTAGCAACCGAGCACTTTAATGAGTTTGATGCAACAACAAAGTTTGCGGAAGAGGCACTGACCGGTGAGGTGACAGGCATTCATGCTTTCTATCATGAAAATATTTTTGAAGCTGTATATTGCACCAACCTTTTGATGCGCAGTGCGGATGTGCTTGTGACAAAGCCAAGTGAACTTGCTTTTTATCCGGTGCCAAAACTCTTTATCAAGCGTGTCGGAAAGCATGAAATGTGGGGCGCTATCCATTCCGCAGAGATGGGAGACGGAACACTCGAATGCCGCGATATCCCACATACTTTGCAGATGATCGACATCTTTATGAAAGATGACAAACTGCTGGGAGAAATGTGTGACAGTATCAAGTTGAACAAGTCCGTTGGTCTTTACGACGGTGCATATAAAGTAGTAGAGATCGCTATGGGCTTAAAAGAGAAGAACAAATAATCAAAGGGGTTTTTAAGGAGGTTTTCTAAAATGGAAGAAAAGAAGAAATTGAATGGCAAAGAGAAATTTGCCTATGGTATCGGTGCCGTTGGAAAAGACATGGTCTATATGTTGTCTGCGTCTTATATCCTTTATTACTATCAGGATATCATGGGTGTAAGTGCCATTGCCATGGGTATCATTTTGCTGGTGGCTCGTGTGTTTGATGCTTTTAACGATCCGATCATGGGCGTTATCGTTGCAAAGACAAAGACAAAATGGGGCAAGTTCCGTCCGTGGCTGATGATCGGAACCATTACCAACGCTATTATGTTATATCTGATGTTTGCAGCACCTCCTGCATTAAATGGCGGTGGACTGGTAGCATATGCAGCCGTTACATATATCTTATGGGGAATGACTTATACCATGATGGATATTCCTTACTGGTCTATGATCCCGGCTTTCACCGAGGCAGGAAAGGAACGTGAAGGTTTATCAGCACTCGCAAGATCCTGCGCCGGTGTTGGTTCTGCATTGATCTCTATCGTGACAGTTATGGCAGTATCTGCTCTGGGTCATGCTTTTGGCACAGATGCAAATTATGAGCAGGTGGGTTACAAGTACATGGCACTCATCGTTGCCGTACTCTTCGTTGTATTTATTACGATCACCTGTGTGACCATCAAGGAAAAGTCATCTGTAGAAATGCAGTCCGCATCTGTTGGAGATATGTTCAAGGCTTTGATCCAGAACGACCAGGCAATGACTGTCGTTGTTGCGATCGTTATGATCAACACAGCACTTTACATTACCCAGAACCTTTTGATCTACTTCTTTAAGTATGATTTCAGCCCGGCAAACTGGGAAGCAAACTATACATTGTTCAATACTTGTGGTGGAGCATTCCAGATTTTGGCAATGATGATCCTTTTCCCATTGTTCCGTAAGTTCATGAACACAATGAAGATCTTTACACTCAGTTTTGTTATGGCACTTGCAGGTTATGTGATCATCCTTGGAATTTCTGCAAGCGGATCCAGCAACGTATATCTCTTACTGATCCCGGCATTCCTTATCATGGCAGCCATCGGTATGTTGAATGTCATTATCACGATCTTCCTTGCAAATACCGTAGATTACGGTGAGTTAAAGAATGATCGTAGAGACGAATCCGTTATCTTTTCTATGCAGACATTCGTTGTAAAATTAGCATCCGGTCTGTCAGCATTGGTAGCATCTATCGTTCTGGCTGTATTTAACATCAAAAAGGACGAAACCGGTACACTGACACAACTTGCCAGCGGTCAGAGAGTTGGACTTCGTGGCTGTATGACCCTGCTGCCGATCGTAGTTCTTATCATCGGTTATATCGTATATAAGAAGAACTACAAGTTGACCGATGAAAAACTGGAAGAGATCACACAGGAATTAGAGGCGAAAAAGCAGGCCTAATAAAGAGAAAAATTATATTTTGCATTTGGAACGACTTTCCTATTATAATGATAGGAGAGTCGTTTTTAGAATAAGTATCTAGGAGGTAGAAACAGGATGATTGAAGTACGGGATGGTTTTTATGCTCTCCACACGATGCATACTACATATGCATTTCGTGTGATGGAGACAGGGCAGTTAGAGCACTTATATTATGGCAGAAAGATTGGAATGGCTGACGGCCGGAGTCTGGTGGAAAAACATGCATTTGCACCGGGAAACACGATTGCCTACGATCAGGAACATTTGAATTTTACGCTGGAGGATATGTGTCTGGAAATGTCCGGATATGGTAAAGGAGACATCCGCGAACCTTTTGTGGAAGTGATCTGCGATAACGGCAGTTCGACGACGGATTTTGTCTTTGTGGATGCGGTAGAAAAGAAGGGAAAAGCGGCACTTGAGACCCTGCCGAGTTCCTATGATGCTTCCAAAGAAGCGGAACAACTGGTGGTGCATCTGCGCGATAAGAATGAAGGCTTTCTCTTGGAACTGGTATATAGCGTATTTCCAAAGGAGGATGTCATTACACGTTCTGCCAGGTTTATCAATAAATCAGAAAAGCCGGTACGCCTGACGCGTCTTATGAGTATGCAGTTAGATCTCAACCAGTCTGGCTATGTTGTTACATCTTTCCATGGCGGTTGGACCAAGGAGATGAACCGCTATGATACGACCGTCAATATTGGCAAGTATGTCAATGCTTCCTACACGGGATCTTCTTCCAGCCGCTGTAATCCGTTTTTTATGGTAAGCGATCCGGATACATCGGAGACCATGGGGGATTGCTACGGAGTTAATCTGATCTACAGTGGCAATCACTACGCAGCAGTGGAAGTCAATGGCTTTGAAAAAACTCGAATTGTATCTGGAATCAATCCGACTAATTTTGCCTTTTTACTTGCGCCGGGAGAGTCCTTTGAGTCGCCTGAGGCGGTCATGACATTTTCCCATGAGGGATTTTCCGGTGTGAGCGCCCATATGCATCCTTTTGTCAGAGAACATGTGGTAAGAGGCGCTTGGCAGTACAAGGAACGTCCGGTGCTGCTCAACAGTTGGGAGGCTTCCTACTTTGATATTTCAGAGTCTAGCCTGCTTCGTCTTGCAAAGACGGGAAAAGACGTTGGCGTGGAACTCTTTGTCATGGATGACGGCTGGTTCGGCGAGCGCAACAACGATACGCGTGCCCTGGGTGATTGGACAGCAAATACCAAGAAACTGCCAAATGGCGTGGCAGGACTTTGCAAAAAGGTCAATGATCTGGGACTGGCTTTCGGTATCTGGATTGAGCCGGAAATGGTCAATACGGACAGTGATCTTTACCGTGCACACCCGGAGTGGAGCATGGAGATCCCGGGCAAGGATCATTCTGAAGGACGTAATCAGCGCGTGCTTGATTTTGCCAATCCGGCAGTGGTAGACCACATGATCGAGCAGATGAAGCAGGTGATCGGTTCTGCCAATATCGCTTATGTAAAATGGGATATGAACCGTATCATTTCAGATTATTACTCACAGTATCTGCCAAAGGACAGACAGCAGGAAGTAGCACACCGCTATATCCAGGGGGTCTATCGTCTGGCAAAAGAATTGACACAGGCATTTCCGGAAGTTCTGTTTGAGGGCTGTGCAGCAGGCGGAAACCGCTTTGATCTGGGAATGCTCTGCTATTTTCCACAGATCTGGGCGAGTGACAATACGGATGCCGTATGCCGTCTGAATATTCAGAATGGCTACTCTTATGGCTATCCGATGTCCTGCGTATCTGCGCATGTATCGGCTTGTCCGAACCATCAGACCCTGCGTGTGACACCGTTGGAGTCCCGCTTTGCAGTGGCATCCTTTGGGGTGCTGGGCTACGAGTGCAATCTGTGTGATATGTCAAAAGAAGAACTGGAGAGCATCAAGGTGCAGATCGCGCTTTATAAGGAATACAGAAATGTATGGCAGTTTGGAGATTTTTACCGGGTAGAAAGTGGAAATCACTTCCAGTGGAATGTGGTATCCCAGGATAAAAAGACGGCTATCGGCATGATCATGCAAAGAGAAGTGCAGCCAAATACCATGTTCAAAAAATATCAGGCAAGAGGTTTAGATCCGGCAAAGACCTATCATTTTGTCGGTCTGCCGCGCAAGTATAATATCAAGGAATTTGGCGATCTGGTCAATACGGCATCGCCGATCCATGTAAAGCCGGATTCACTGGTGCACAATGTACTTGCCAAGTTTGTCAAGATGGATGGAGAGACAGAGGACTATGTGTGCAGTGGAGATTCCATTATGTACGATGGTGTGAAGTTGAAGCAGTCCTTTGTGGGAACCGGCTACAGCGATGAAGTCCGTCACTTCCCGGACTATGCGTCAAGACTCTACTTCATGACAGAGGAGTAAAAGCGACGGGGCAGATGCGGGATAGATAAAAAGACGGGGGAGGCACTCCGGTTGGCGCAGGCGTCTTGTATCATATAAAACGTCGCGCAATTCTGCATCTCTAAGAAAGAGGCATTTGTTTTTCTATATTAGAACTGTCTTTGCAAGGTTAGACAACCGTCTAGGATGATGTTCGTCTGATGACAGATATGAATGCAAAACGCATTAGAGGTTCTTAGAACTTGTTCGCAGGTAGGCAACTCGGGTACAGGGATGTACCCGAGAGGCGCAACCGCACACGGATGTTCGTTTGCGCCGGTTGCCATTGATTCTTGTAGCCAACGCCCAAGTTCTTAGAACCTCTTATAAGTGGAGCCCTGAATATCTGTCACAGGCGGACACATCCTGCCGGCTGTCGAAGCCGTGCAAGAGACAGTTCCGCATCAAACAAATGACCTCTTTCAGAGATGCGACGAATTGGCTCCAATGTTTTTATATAATACAAGACGCATGCACCAACCGGAGCGCCCCTGCTGAACCTACATCTATCCCGCATCTGCCCCTGCTTACTTGGCGCTCTTGTCGATGAAGTTGGACTTGTACTTGGAGTAGACGATCTTCTGGCTGCTGTAAAGGCTGTAGTAACCGGACACGGTATAACTAAAGCCAATGGCAAGCAGGAAGAAAGGTGTACCCTCAAATCCAAACAACTCAAAGCAGATGAGCAGGGATGTGATCGGGCTGTTGGTCACGCCGCAGAAGAGTGCGCCCATACCGACAGCAGCACACAGGGACGGCGAAAATCCGATCAGGTTGCCAAACATAGACCCAAAGGCAGCCCCGATGAAAAAGGTCGGTACGATTTCGCCACCCTTATAACCGCATCCAAGGGTCAGAGCCGTAAAGAGAATCTTTAACAAAAAGGCGAGGGAAGATATGTCTCCCGCCATACAAAAGGTGATCATGGATGTACCGGTGCCATTATAGGTCTGGTAGTCAATGCCGCCGACGGCAATGGACAATACTAACACCGAACAGCCGCCGACAAAGGCGCGCAGATAAGGGTTGGCAAACAACTTCTGATAGAGGGCGCTTGTCTTGTGCAAAGAGACGCAGAAAAAGATACTGAGCAGTCCGCAGAGGATGGAAAAACCGGAAACGATAAGTCCGGTTTTTAGGTCAAATGTGGGCAACTCCAGGATCTCATAGGATGGCGATGCAATGCCAAAGACATACAGGGCAATGGCGCGCGCAATGAGCGAGGAGATCGCACAAGGGAGCAGGGCTGCATAATGCATGATCCCGACACTGACGACTTCCATGGAAAAGACAGCAGCTGCGATCGGTGTCCCGAAGAGGGCAGAAAAGGCTGCACTCATACCGCACATGATCATAATGTTGCGGTCTTCTTTTTCATGAAATCCCAGATACTCACCGAAGGCATTTCCGATACTGCCGCCCAGCTGCAGGGCAGCACCTTCTCGTCCGGCAGAACCGCCGACCAGATGGGTCAGGATGGTGCTGATATAGATAAGGGGAGCCATGCGCAGTGGAATGCGGTCATCGGAATGGATGGCAGAGATGACCAGGTTGGTTCCGGGATCTTTTTCATGCAGGATCAGATGATACATGGCAACGATCGCCATGGCACCGAAAGGCAGTCCGAATAAGAGATAGGAATGGCTAAGCCGAAAAGTCGTCACCGCCTGTAAGAGATAGCCGAAGGATCCGCTGATCAGACCGACAACGATCCCAATGAGTACTGAGACTAGAAGCCAGCGTAAAGTAGAGTTGAAACGTCTGACATTGTGCTCGGATTTTTGAAAGAAAAGTGATTTATTAAACATAGTTTTATTCCTGACATATTTATAGTAAAATGATAGTAACAAAGCAGCTTGCGGATGCGAAGATGCATATGTATGTTATCATGTCTGGCACTAGAATTCAAATGCGAAGATATAAGAGGAATACAAATGGATAAAACATACGATTTTATTGTCAATTTACATTCCAGAACAGGAAAGGCAAAGGAGATCTGGGAGTTTTTAGAAGAGATCTTAAAAAAAGAACAGGTCTCTTACCGGGTCCACATCACAGAATATGTCGGACATGCGACTAAGATCACTGAAGACCTGACTGCAGATGAGGTATATCATTTTTTGGTAGTTGCCGGAGGTGACGGAACGGTCAATGAGGTCCTAAACGGTATCCGGGATCTTTCCAAGGTCAGTTTCGGTTATCTGCCGCTTGGCTCAGCCAATGATTTTGCCCGAGGCTTACATATTACGGCAGAGCCGGACGAGATCTTAAGACAGATCCTGGTATCGGAGACGGAGGATGCCTTTGATCTGGGGCAGGTCTGTTGCGGCGGACAGACGAGACGCTTTGCCATCAGTGCAGGCGCAGGCATTGATGCTGCGGTCTGCAGGGAGGCGTTGACCTCAAGGCTTAAGGCCTTTTTAAACCGCATTCATCTGGGCAAACTGACCTATGGGTTACTCACCGTGGCAGAACTTTTCCGTGCACCTTTTGTATCCGGCAGGGTTGTATTACAGGATGGCAGGGAATTTTCCATGAAAAACATCATTTTTACGGCAGCCATGAACTTCCCTTGTGAGGGAGGCGGGGTTCCCATGGTGCCCTCTGCGGATGCGCACGACGGTAGGTTATCTGCCTGCCTGGTCTATGGCATACCGCGGTTTCTTTGCCTGTGTGCCTTTCCGTTTCTGATCGCAGGCAGGCACGAAAAGATCCGTGGTTTCGAGATCGTAGAAGCGCAGGAGTTACATGTCATTTTTGACAAGCCGATGGTTGTACATGCAGACGGTGAGGACTGCGGTGACCGGACAGATGTGATCTTCCGTTGTCTGCCAGGGGCGCTTCATATGCCGCATTTAGATTAGTTTCACATGACAAAAGAAGGCTTTGGGTGTATGATATAGAAATAAGGGGAAACATCAATAGGGGGGATTTGATGGAATTACTATACAAGATTAGAGATCGTGTACAACAGGAGAGTATTGATTACATTGAGGAGAACAGATCCAGCGTTGTCAAGAACAACCAGAAGACGCTGTTCGCTCTGAATATTATTTATTTTGTGGTTGTTGTCGGATATCTTTTGGCGTCATTGACTGTATTTTCAGAATGGCAGGTTACCAGGATATATACAGGAGCGGCGGTGCTTCATTTGGCAGTGCTGATCTTTATTATTGTTCGTTATGGCAAAAAGACGAGATCCTATAGGGAAGTTTCGAGTGTCTGCAAGATATTTCAGTTGTATGTGATGACCTTTGCCGGGATTATGAGTATTGTACCGGTCGAGATGAACCAGCCGGCGGTTTATTATATGCCGATGGCAGTGGCCTTTATTGTGGCTTTTACTTACACCTTTTATCAGGCACTTGGATTGCTTCTTATAGAGATGCTGCTCTTTATTTTTGCATCTTTTCTGACAAAGTCTGTGGAGGTCTTTTCCGTTGACCTCTTTAGTTGTATTTTTGGTATCATTCTTGCAGGTTATGTGGCAAAGATTCTATATTCTTACCGCGCCAGTGAGAACGAGGCAAAGCAGCGTATCCGCCGCATGGGTATGATGGATCGCTTGACTTCGACCTACAACAAGGCGAGTACAGAGTTCCTTTGCAAGGAGTTTATGCGTTCCCATCCACAGTCGGATTGTGTAATGCTGATCTTAGATTTCGACAATTTTAAAATGGTCAATGATACCTATGGACATCAGGCGGGGGATGCCGTTCTTCGTAGTTTTGGCAAGATTCTGCGTCATTCGATCGGGACAGATGATATTGCCGGGCGTTTTGGTGGCGATGAGTTCTTTTTGTTCCTCAAGAAAAAGGATGTCGCGGATGCCCTGGAGAGTGTGGAACGTGTGATGGAACAGACCAGATCCATGCGTGCGCCGGACGGCAGGCAGCCGTTTTCCTGCAGCGTGGGTATCGCCGTCCGTCGTGTGACAGACGATAACATGGAGTCGTATGACCAACTTCTCGCCAGAGCTGATCGTGCGCTTTATGATGTCAAACGCAGTGGCAAGAACAATTACAAGATTGATTCATAAATGCAAGCCTCATCCCATATATTAGAGTAAATATGGGAGGGGCTTTTTCTTATGGAAGAAACAAGATTTTCTTTATATAACGATATACAGAGCAGGACAAACGGAGAGATATACATAGGAGTGGTGGGACCGGTGCGTACCGGCAAGTCAACCTTTATCAAGCAGTTCATGGAACAGATGGTGTTGCCGAACATCAAAGAGGAAAATGCTCTGCGACGCACGGTAGATGAATTGCCGCAATCGGCACAGGGGCGTACCATCATGACGACAGAGCCGAAGTTTGTTCCCAAAGAGCAGGTGGAGATCGAACTGGAACACGATCTTACATGCAAGATCCGTCTGATCGATTGCGTGGGCTTTTTGATCCGGGGAGCCAAGGGGGCTATGGAGGGAGACAGGGAACGCATGGTAAAAACGCCATGGTCAGCCCATGAGATTCCATTTGAAAAGGCGGCTGCGATCGGAACAGAAAAAGTCATTTCGGACCATGCGACGATCGGAGTTGTCGTGACCTGTGACGGCACTTTTGGCGAGTTGGATCGTGAGGCATTTGTGGAGGCAGAAAGGTGTACGGTAGAAAAACTGCGTGCCATCAGAAAGCCTTATGTCATGATCGTAAATTCCGGGCATCCTTACAGTGAGGAGACCCAAAAACTGGCAGAAGACTTAGAAGCAGAGTATCAGTGTAGCGTGCTTCCTATGAATTGTCAGCAGATGGTCAAAAAGGATTTTGAAGAACTTTTATCGCGTCTTTTATATGAATTTCCGGTCAGTGGGATTTCTTTTTCCATTCCCAAGTGGGTGGAAATGCTGCCGGCAGACCATGAGATCAAACAGAGCATTGCTTCTTATGCAAAGAGGATTTTGACCGATACTACAAAAGTGAGGGATATTTTTGCCATTGATTTTTCCCAGCCGGAAGATTACATAGAAAAGACAAGGCTGACTCAGGTGGATCTGGCAACCGGACGGATCTCCATTTCCATCAGTCTGGAGGAGTCTTTCTACTATGAAAATATCTCGCAGTTGGCGGGCATGCCGATCACAGGCGAATATCAACTTTTATCTTACATCGGCAATCTGTCAAACCTGCGCAGATCCTACGAAAAGGTGGCAGATGCCATGCAGTCCGTAGAACAAAAGGGCTATGGGGTGGTATCGCCGGAATTGTCTGATATC
>CAVLBP010000034.1:0-20950 GCA_963661325.1 bacterium | reverse complement strand
AAAACCGATCGGGGCATATCAGATGGGAGAGGCGTATGCCAGAAATATGGGTGTCAACATCCGTCTGCTCCGCATCCTTCTGATCCTTTTATCCAGCCTTTTGTCCGCCTGTGTGACAGCCTTTGCGGGTCCTATTTCCTTTGTGGGAATTGCCGTTCCGCATCTGGTCAAGCAGGCGATGAAAACAGCAAGACCGCTTTATCTGATCCCGGGGTGCTTTTTGGGCGGTGCGGTCGTGACCCTTTTTTGTGATGGCATTGCCAGAAGCCTGTTTGCCCCGACAGAGATCAGTATCAGTTCGGTGACTGCCGTGCTTTTGGTGCCGGTCGTCATCGTCATGATGGTCAAAAGACAGGATGCGCGGGCATAGAAACGAGGTATATATGGAAGAAAAAATTGAGGGCATCCGTGCCTGCGATCTGATCGTAGGCTATGAGGGCAAGAGTGTTTTAAAAGACGTAAACTTTTGGGTGCGCCCGGGACAGATCCTGACTTTGATCGGACCCAACGGATCCGGCAAGTCGACTCTTTTAAAAAGTATCACAAGGCAGTTAAAGACCATCGCAGGTCAGGTCTATCTGGCGGAAGGCTCTATGGATGCCTATACAGACGCTGCACTGGCAAAACAGATGGCTATGGTGACCACCGAGAGGATCTCACCGGAATTGATGACCTGTCGTAATGTGGTCGCTACAGGACGCTATCCCTATACCGGCAGATTTGGGGTATTGGGAAAGGAAGATGAGAAAAAAGTCCAGAAAGCACTGGAAAGTCTGCATGCACTTGAAGTGGCAGACCGGCTTTTTGCAAAAGTCAGCGACGGACAAAGACAGCGTGTCATGCTTGCCAGGGCAATCTGTCAGGAACCAAAGATCCTGATCTTGGATGAGCCTACGTCTTATCTGGATATGCATTACAAATTAGAGATCTTGCAGTCCATACGAAATATGGTAAAAAAGGAAAATCTGGCGGTCGTCATGTCTTTGCATGAACTGGATCTGGCGCAAAAGGTGTCCGATCTGGTCGCCTGCGTGGATGGAGATACGATAGCAAAGATCGGCAGACCGGAAGAGATCTTTTGCGGAGATACCATTGCATCCCTATATGGGGTCAGTCCCCAGGCTTATGATGTCGTATCCGGCAGTATGTTTTTGCAGAAGGCAAAGGGAGATCCAAAGGTCTTTGTGATCGGGGGTGGCGGCAGTGGAATTGCCACCTACTATGCCTTGCAGCGAGACCAGATTCCCTTTGCGGCAGGCATCTTATCTGAGGGAGATGTCGAGTATAAGGCGGCAAAGGCACTGGCAAGTGCGCTTGTGACAACGCCTGCTTTTTATCCGATCGAGATGCGGCAGATGGCGCAGGCGCGCAAATGGATCGATGCCTGCGACTACTGCATCTGTACGCTGGATGCTTTTGGACCACTCAATCAGGCGAATAAGGACCTGCTTTCCTATGCAAAAGAGCAGGGCAAATGGATCAGAGAGGGAGAAAAGCCATGGCAAAAGTAATTATGGTGCAGGGAACCATGTCAAATGCGGGAAAAAGTTTACTGGTCGCAGGGCTTTGCCGTGTCTTTGCCCAGGATGGCTATCGAGTGGCTCCTTTTAAGTCACAGAATATGGCACTCAATTCCTTTATCACCAAGGAAGGTTTAGAGATGGGACGCGCCCAGGTCATGCAGGCGGAGGCGGCAGGCATAGAGCCAAGCGTAGACATGAATCCCATCCTCCTAAAGCCGACCAACGACCATGGCTCACAGGTCATCGTGGCGGGAAAAGTCCTTGGCAATATGGAAGCGAGAGACTATTTTTCTTACAAAAAAAATCTGGTGCCGGATATCGTGGCAGCCTTTGGACGTTTGGAAGATAAGGCGGATATCATTGTAATCGAGGGTGCCGGAAGTCCGGCGGAGATCAATCTGAAAGAAAATGATATCGTCAATATGGGGCTGGCGCATCTGGTGGATGCTCCGGTACTCTTGGTGGGAGATATCGACCGTGGCGGTGTCTTTGCCCAGTTGCTTGGTACCATGATGCTTTTAACCGAGGAAGAAAAAAAGCGGGTCAAGGGACTGGTCATCAATAAATTTCGCGGGGATGTCACCATCTTAGACCCGGGCATTGTCATGCTGGAAGAAAAGGCAGAAGTGCCGGTGGTCGGCGTCATTCCTTATATGTCAGTGACTTTGGATGATGAGGACAGTCTTGCAGAGAGCCTTTTGCCAAAGGACATGGACCTGATCAATATCGGGGTTGTGCGCCTGCCACGCCTGTCCAATTTTACAGATTTTTCAGCCTTAGACCAGATCGCAGGCGTCAGCGTTCATTATGTGCGAGATCCGCATGAAATCGAGAAGATGGATATGGTCATTTTGCCGGGCACCAAGAATACCATGGGCGATCTGGCATGGATGCGAGAAAGCGGCATGGAAAGTGCGGTCAAGAAATTTGCCCAGTATGGACCGGTTTTTGGCATCTGCGGCGGTTATCAGATGCTGGGACAAAGGATCTCGGATCCGGATGGTCTTGAGAATGCCATCAAAGCAGACGGATCAGAAGGAATACGGGGCTTGGAACTGCTTCCCATGGAGACAGTCTTAAAACCGGAAAAAGTCCGTACGCAGACCGGTGGCAGTATGGAGATCACGGAAGGCACCCTGGCAGGATTTTCTTCCCACCGGATCCATGGCTATGAGATCCATATGGGAGAAACCAGGGCGGTCGATACCATCAAGCCTTTGTGCCAACTGGAGCAGAAAAACGACGTGGCTTGTCAGGAATCAGACGGCGGACAAAGAGACAATGTCTACGGCACTTATGTGCATGGTATTTTTGATGATAAGGATGTGGCATACGATCTGTGCAGGCTTTTGGCAGAGAAAAAGGGATTGACCCTGCAAGCAGAGGCAGACACGGATTACCAGTCATTTAAGGAGAGTCAGTATGATCTGCTGGCAGAAGGCATACGAAAGAGCATGGATATGGATGCCGTCTATGCCATGTTGCAGGATGCTGCTATTTAGAGAGAAAGACAAGATGCAGACAGAAAAGATAAGGATCGATGAGATCTTAGAAAAAGAGTATAAACTAACGCCTTGGGATCATGCCATCTATCATAAGATCATGGAACGTTGGGATGGCATTGCAAAGCCTTTGGACGGTATGGGACAGTTTGAGTCCATGCTTGCAAAGATAGGCGCTATACAAAAGACGCTTGAGCCAAGGGTTGACGCGGGACGCTTACTGGTCTTTTGCGCGGATAACGGCATTGTTGCGGAGGGGATCAGCCAGTCTCCGCAGGAAGTGACGGCAATCTGTGCAAAGAACATTGCCGCAGGGCAGACGGCGGTCGGTCGTATGGCAAGCCTTGCGGGTTGTCAGATCCGGGTCTATGATGTTGGGATCAATACGACGGAAAGGCTCTGTCATGTTATTGATAAAAAAGCAGCCCTCGGCACAAGAAATTTTTACAAAGAGCCGGCAATGGATGAGACGCAGATGCGTCAGGCTCTGCAATGCGGACTGGATGCGGTCTATGCCTGCAAGTGCGATGGTCTTGCCTATGTCTGCATCGGGGAAATGGGCATTGGCAATACGACGACTTCCAGTGCGGTCGCAGCCGCCCTCTTGCAGATGAAAGCAGAAGATGTCACCGGGCGGGGAGCAGGGCTGGATGATACCAAGTTAGAAAAAAAGATCCGTGTCATTCAGGAGACCATAGAAAGATGTAATCTTTACCAGGCACCTGTCACAGAAGTCTTAACTAAAGTGGGAGGCTTTGACATTGCAGCCATGGCAGGAGCCTGTATGGGGGCAGCCATCTATGGGATCCCGCTCATCTTAGATGGTTTGATCAGCATGGTAGCCGCCCTGGTAGCAGAAAGAATACTGCCCGGAAGCAAGGATTTTTTGATCGCCTCCCATGCCAGCCGAGAACCGGCAACCAGAGCACTGGTCAAAGAACTTTCCCTGGCACCGGTCATTTATGCGGATATGGCACTGGGCGAGGGTACCGGAGCCATGATGTTACTGCCTATGCTTGCCATGGCAAAAGCGGTCTATGATGAGACCAATTCTTTTTCGGATGCCGGGGTAGAGACCTATCATAGATATGGAGATGAGATATGATCGTATTCGTCATTGGAGGAAGCGGAAGCGGTAAGTCGGCATATGCCGAAAAGCGTCTGCTCGCGATGGAGGCAAAAAAGAAACATTATATTGCGACCATGCGCGTTTTTGACCAAGAAGGAAAAAGGCGCGTCGAAAAGCATCGGACTATGCGCAGGGAAAAAGACTTTCTTACCATAGAAAAGCCGACAGACATAGGGAAGATTTCCTTAGGTGTGGGGGATGCCTGGATGCTGGAATGTGTCTCCAATCTTCTGGCAAATGAGATGTTTACGGAAGATGGCATAAGGGATGAAAAAGAGACAGTAGATAAGATCTTAAGAGATATTGGAAGTCTGATAGAGCAGACAGCAGATGGCGTGATCGTCAGCAATAATATCTTTGAGGATGGAGAAAACTATGATGATGCCATGGCAGTATATATCAGGGCTCTGGGCTGTATCAATCAGGCATTGGCAGCCATGGCAGATGAAGTCGTAGAAGTGGTGGTCGGTATTCCGGTCACACTCAAGAGCAAGCAGGAGGAAAGTGAGGGCGGACAGATATGCGAAAAATAGCAAAATCCATAGGGGTAGCCTTTTCCATGTATTCCAAAATTCCCATGCCGCGTTTTGTATGGGCATCGGAAGATATGCGCTACCATCTGCTCTTTTTCCCATGGATCGGAGCCGTGATCGGATGCTTGGAGATCGGTTGGTATCATCTGTCTGGCTATCTGGGAGTGGGGAAGATCCTTTCTGTGGCGCTGGCTGTTTTTTTGCCACTCTTTGTGACAGGTGGCTTTCATATGGATGGCTTTATGGATACCAAGGATGCCCTAAGTTCCTATCAGGGAAAAGAGAAAAAACTGGAGATCTTAAAAGATCCCCATATCGGTGCTTTTGCCGTCATTCATCTGGTCTCTTATCTCTTACTTGCCATAGGATTTGCTTCTGTCATTGAGGGAACAAAGGCTGTGATCGCAGTCAGTTCTGCCTTTTTTCTCAGCCGCTGTCTCAGCGGGCTTTCGGTCATCCATTTTCCGGGAGCAAAAAAGGAGGGCAGTCTTTATACCGAGGCAGATACTTCCGGTGCCAAGGCGGTATCCATCGGGCTGATGCTACAGATGATCCTTGTTGTGGTCGCAGTTGTTTTCTATAGCGGTATGTATGGCATTTTTGTTACGGCAGCCTGCCTTTTGATGTTTTTATACTATTATTTTATGAGCCGTCGCCAGTTTGGCGGGATCACGGGTGATCTGGCAGGCTACTTTGTCTGTATGGCAGAACTGTGGTCTGTGATTGTGGTCGGCACGTATCTTGTGTTAAAGTAAGAGGAGGGTGCAATGGAAAATAGACTGGAACTTGTCATTGGTGGCAGGGCACAGGGAAAAAGTGCATATGTCCGAAAAAAGTATCCGCATGCCGTCTATCTGGATGAAAGGGATCTTGCAGCGGATGGCAGCATGCTGATAGATGAGGATCAGACGCAGGAGATCATCCTATGGAATCATTTTCATCTGTGTGTCAGGATTTGGCAGGAGGCGGGCATGACTATGGATGAGATGCAGGATAAGATAGTGGATATTTGTAAGATGTGCAGGCATCTGGTCATTATCAGTGATGAGGTGGGAAATGGCGTCGTGCCATTGCAAAAAGAAGACCGCGTCTATCGGGATCTGGTTGGAAATCTTTTGATCGAAATAGCAAGTAAAGCAGAAAGGGTGGATAGAATCATATGTCAGATACCACAACAAATCAAGTAGAGATTGTACTGATCCGTCACGGAAAAACAGAGGGAAATAAGGAAAAACGTTATATCGGCAGGACAGACCAACCTCTGTCTGAGGAAGGAATCGCCGGTATCAAAGAAGGGCAGGAACAGTACCCGGCTGTAGAGAAAGTCTATGCCAGCCCGATGAAGCGTACCAGACAGACCGCAGGATTGATCTATCCCGAGCAGACACCGGAAATCATAGAAAATCTGCGTGAGATGGATCTGGGTATTTTTGAAGGAAAGAACCATGCTGAATTAAAGCACAAACCATCGTATATCTTATGGGTGGCAACCAGAGGAAAGACGGGCATTCCGGAGGGCGAGTCCATGAATAACTTTGGAAAACGTACTATGGATGGCTTAAAAGAGGTACTTGGCGATATGCAGGCAGAGGGTATCAAAAAGGCGGCTGTTGTTGCCCATGGAGGAACGATCATGTCTATCGTTTCCCAACTGGCAGATGGCGATTATTATAAGTATATGGTAAACAATGGCGGCGGCTTTCTTTTGACTTTGGATGGGGACGGCAAACTGCTGGATCTTGCGCCACTCCTAAAAGAAGATAACAGCATGCAGGAAGAATCAGAGGAGTTTGCAGAGTGATCTATCATATGATCGCCTTTGTGGGCGGCTTTCTTCTTGATCTTATTTTGGGAGATCCCTACAACTTTCCCCATCCGGTTCGTCTGATCGGCCGCCTGATCTCTGCGATCGAAAAAAGATATCTGGGAGAAGGGGATGAAAAGGGCTTATCCGGAGAACAAAAAAGAAGTTATGGGCGAAGGCTGGTTGTCATTGTCTGTGCGGCGACCTTTTTGACCACGGCGTTGATCCTGTTTTTGGCATACGGAATTCATCCGGTAGCTGGATGTCTGGTAGAACTGATTCTGACCTATCAGACATTGGCACTCAAATGTCTTTGCAAGGAGAGTAAAAAAGTATATATATGCCTGCGGGATAAGACTTTAGAAGATGCCAGATATGCGGTATCTATGATCGTGGGAAGGGACACCCAGAATTTAAGCCCGACCGGGGTTGCCAAGGCTGCCATTGAGACGGTTGCGGAGAATACTTCGGATGGAGAGATCGCACCTATGCTTTATCTGGCTTTGGGCGGTCCTATTCTGGGACTTACCTACAAGGCGATCAATACCATGGATTCCATGGTGGGTTATAAGAATGACCGCTATTTAGATTTTGGCAGATGCGCGGCAAAACTGGATGATCTGGTCAATTTTCTCCCGGCAAGGATCAGTGCCCTATGCCTTCTGGTGGCATCGGTTTTTTTAGGCAAGGACTATGATGCAAAAAGGGCATGGCAGATCTATCGAAGAGACCGCTACCGGCACGCCAGTCCAAATTCAGCGCAGACAGAAGCCATGGCAGCGGGAGCCCTTGGAATTCAACTTGCGGGAGACGCTTCTTATTTTGGAAAGATCGTAAAAAAGCCGACGCTGGGGGATGCGACACGCGATATCGTCTATGAGGACATCCTGCGCATGAACCGGCTGGCATATGGGGCGGCTATTTTTTGCCTGCTTTTATGCCTTGGTATCATGGGGCTTATTCTTGCACTTTAAGAAATGATTATAGGCGGACAGGAAGGATGACTATGCACGGAGGAGATTGTTATCGCAATGAAGTGAATATGGACTTTTCTATCAATGTCAATCCGCTGGGCATACCGGAGAAAGTGGCGGATGCCATGCAGCAGGCACTTGCAAAAGCCCAGATCTACCCGGATCCCCAATGTGGGGAACTGCGCCAGACAATCGGCAGCGTTTATCAAAAAGACCCGGCATGCATCGTCTGTGGCAATGGGGCATCCGACCTGCTGCTTGGCTTTGTCCGTGCTTTTATGCCAAGGAAGGCACTCTTGTCTGCACCGGGATTTTCAGGCTATACCTATGCCTTAAAAAGTATCGGATGTCATATTTCATCTTTTTATACCAAGGAGGAAGAGGATTTTGCCCTGACAGAAGCCTTTTTGGAGCGTATTCGGTCAGATGCGCCGGATCTGGTGATCCTGACCAACCCCGGCAATCCCAGTGGGTATCTGATGTCACAAGACTTTTTGAAAAAAGTGGCAGGGCTTTGTCAGTGTATGAATATTCGGCTTTTGATCGATGAGTGTTTTATCGAACTGACCAGAGAGGGCAAAGAAAATCCTTTCTTAAAGGCATCTGTCGAGACAAAGGATATCTTTATCCTACAGGCACTTACCAAGAGCATGGCGATCCCGGGCATCCGTCTCGGTTATCTGTTTTGCCCTAAGGAGCAGGATGCCAGAAAGGTGCAGCAGCAGTTGAGCGAATGGAATGTTTCTGTCATCGCACAGATGGCTGGCATTGCGGGTATGCAAGTCTTAGCAGATGGTACTTATCTGTCGCAGACAAGGCAGGTATTGGAAAAGGAACGGCAGTATCTTACGCAGGGCTTGCAGGCTCTTGGCGCAAAAGTCTATCCGGGGACAGCCAATTTCCTTTTGTTTTATGATGCGGATATAGACTGGTATGCGGTCTTATTAAAAGAGAAGATACTGATCCGGGATTGCAGTGATTATGCCGGGCTCTCCAAGGGATTTTATCGTATAGCGATCCGCGGGCGGGAAGAAAACCAGCTTCTGGTGGAGACCATGCAGGCAGTCAAAGAGGGGAAGGAAGTCAGATGGAAATAGAAATCGTAAAGCCGCAGGAGATCGAGAAGCGGAGTTTTGAGATCATTGAGGAAGAATTGAAAGAGCGGGGGATCGTTCTGCCGGAAAAAGAAGTGCCGATCACCAAACGTGTTATCCATACCAGTGCAGATTTTTCCTATGCCGAGACCATGACTTACTCGCCGGGAGCCATCGAGCAGGCGTTGGAACTGATCAAAGGTGGAGCCCATATTGTGACCGATACCAACATGGCTAAGGCTGGTATCAATAAGAAGACACTGGCTCGCTTTGGCGGTCAGGTACACTGTTTTATGGCAGATGAAGCCGTGGCAAAAGAGGCAAAGGAACGCGGTGTGACGCGCGCGGTTGTCAGCATGGAGACTGCGGCAAGACTGCCCGGACCTGTGATTTTTGCCATAGGCAATGCACCGACAGCCTTGATCGAATTACATGAGATGGTGGAACAGGGCACCTATGTTCCGGCGTTTGTCATTGGGGTTCCGGTTGGCTTTGTCAATGTGGAGGCGGCAAAGGAATTATTCCTTGACGGAGAAGTACCATATATTATCAACCGGGGACGCAAGGGTGGAAGCAATATTGCGGCAGCCATCTGTAACGCTTTGCTCTATATGGCAAGCAACAATATCAGAGATTAGAGGTTAGGTCTTTGGAAGAAAAACTGCGAAACGGATTTACAACAGGCTCTTGTGCGGCAGCCGCGGCGAAGGCAGCCTGCTATATGCTTTTGACCGGGAGAAAAAAAGAAAAGATCGATATCATTACGCCCAAGGGGATTACTTTTCATGCCAATATCGTGGATATTTTGCGCAGCGAGAAGGCAGTGCAGTGTGCGGTCATAAAAGATGGCGGGGATGATCCCGATATTACGACCGGGGCACATGTGGTGGCAAAAGTTTCTTTTTTGGAGGGGCAGGAGGCAGGTAAAGAGGGGCGAATATTGATCGAGGGCGGGATCGGTGTCGGTCGTGTGACCAAGCCGGGACTGGATCAGCCGGTCGGAAATGCGGCGATCAATCATGTGCCAAGAGAGATGATCGAAAGGGAAATGCGTGAGGTCTGTCGCGTTCTGGATTATCACGGAGATCTTGCGGTGGAGATTTCCGTGCCGGAAGGTCAGCAACTGGCAGAATCCACTTTTAATCCCAGACTGGGGATCCTGGGCGGTATATCTATCTTAGGAACCAGCGGTGTCGTAGAGCCTATGAGTGCACAGGCACTCAAAGACACCATTGCGGTCGAACTGCGGCAGAAAAAGGCTTTGGGACAAAAAGCCGTGGCAGTTTCTCCGGGAAATTACGGTCTGGATTTCATGAAAAAGACCTATGACTATGATCTGGATCGCAGTGTCAAATGCTCGAATTTTATCGGAGATACCATAGATATGGCAAAGCAGATGGGATTTGAGGCAATGCTTTTGACCGGGCACATCGGCAAACTCATCAAACTTTCCGGCGGCATGATGAACACCCATTCCAAAGAGGGCGACTGTCGTATGGAACTCTTAGTGGCGGCTGCCATTTATGCAGGCTGTCAGGCTAAAACGGCAAAAGATCTTCTGGACGCAGTCACGACGGAGGAAGGAGTCAAGATCCTGTCGGAGGCGGGCGTCCTGGAGGCGACCATGGAGCGTGCCATGGAGCGGATCTTATTTTATTTGAGAAAGCGTGCCGGGGACGGGATGCGGATCGAATGTATGATGTATGCGACTGACTATGGACTTTTGGCAGAAAGTCCCGGAGCGCAAGGTCTTTTGCAGGAACTGAAAGGATAGAAGCATGGTTTATTTTGTGGGAGCAGGATGCGGCGCACCGGATCTGATCACGGTACGCGGGAAAAACTTATTGGAGCAGGCAGATGTGATCATTTATGCCGGATCGCTGGTAAACCCGGAACTCTTAGCTTATGCCAGAGAAGATGCAAAGATCCATAACAGTGCCTATATGACTTTAGAGGAAGTGCTTGCCGTGATCCAAGAGGCTGAAAAAGAGGGACTTAACACGGTGCGTCTGCACACTGGAGAACCCAGCATTTACGGGGCAGTGCGGGAGCAGATGGATCGATTGGATGATCTGGGGATTTCTTACGAATCCTGTCCGGGTGTCAGTGCCTGTTTTGGTGCGGCGGCAGGTCTGAATCTGGAATTTACCCTGCCGGAGGTGTCACAGACCCTCATCATCACAAGGCAGGAGGGAAAGACAAGCGTACCGGACAATGAGAAGATCCGGAGTCTTGCGGCACATCAGGCCAGCATGGCAATCTATCTGAGTGCCGGTATGCTAGATACTCTGCGGGAAAATCTGATCGCTGGTGGCTATTCTGCCGATACACCTGCGGCGCTGATCTATAAGGCGACCTGGCCGGAGGAGAGATCTTTTGTCTGCACCGTGGATACCCTGCCGCAGGTCGCAAGAGAAAACCATATCACAAAGACTGCCATGGTATTGGTGGGAGAGGTCATTGCACACAGCAATTATGCCAGATCCCGCCTCTATGCGCCGGACTTTGAAACCGAATATCGGAGGAAAAAGCAATGATCCTAGGGGTGATGACCTTTTCTAAGCAGGGACAAAAGACAGCAGAAGATCTTTTTGAAAAATGTAAGGGGATCAGCCCTTTGTATTATGATGGAAAGGGGCCGAGGGAGGCATGGATCATGGATAAGTTTTCTTATCACATACCGCTTCTTTTTGTGGGAGCCACGGGGATCGCTGTGCGTCTGATCGCGCCTTTTGTAGAGGATAAATTGCAGGACAGTGCTGTGATCGTCATGGATCAGCGGGGCAGACATGTCATTCCCCTCTTGTCCGGTCATATGGGCGGTGCCAATGAGATCGCAAGGAATTTAGCGGACCGGATGGGGGCGGAAGTTATTCTGACGACAGCAACAGATGTGGAAGACCTCTTTGCCGTAGATGTCTTTGCAAGACGAAATGGCTTTCGTATTCAAAACCGCGCTGGCATCCGGCTGGTTTCCCAAAGATTATTGGAAGGCGAAAAAATCCGGCTTGCCATTGACCCTGCAATTACCTTTTTAAAAGAGGATCTGCCGGAAGGGCTGCAACTGGTAGAGGCAAGTGATGGGAATGTTGATCTGTGGATCGGCTGTAGTCCCTTGGAACAGGACACAGATCTGCAACTGATCCATAAGCCCTATGTCCTGGGGATGGGCTGCAAGAAAGGAAAGTCTTTTGAAGACTTGCAGTCCTTTGCTCTGGAAGAATTGAAAAAGGAAGGGATTGCCATGGATCAGGTGGCTGCCCTTGCAAGTATTGATTTAAAGCAGGGAGAAATGGGCTTGGAGACCCTGGCTTGTTTTTATCATCTGCCTTTTTATACCTATGGGGCAGATGACTTACAAGAGGTGGAAGGGCAGTTTTCCGAGTCTGCCTTTGTCTCACAGGTGACCGGCGTATCCAATGTCTGTGAGCGGGCGGCACTGGCATGTGCGGGGCAGGGCGGACGGCTTTTGGTAAAAAAGCAGGCAAAGGATGGCATGACCTTTGCTTTGGCAAAGCGGATCCCGGAGATCCAAAGTTGGCAGACGAGCGTATCAAAGTAAGAAGAAAGGCAAGACATGAGTGAAAATAAGAAAGTGATCTATATTGTAGGTATGGGACCGGGCAGTATCGGCGGCATGAGTGGTGATGCCATGGAAGCATTGCACAAGAGTGACATCATTATCGGCTATACGGTCTATGTGGATCTGGTGCGAAAACATTTCCCGGATAAGAGATTTGAGACTACACCCATGCGTCAGGAGATCGAACGTTGTCAGATGTGTTTCGACTATGCCATGGAAGACAAGCAGGTAGCTATGATCTGTAGCGGGGATGCCGGTGTCTATGGGATGGCGGCACCTATGTATGAAATGGCGGAAGCCTATCCCGAGGTGGAACTAGTGGTTACTCCGGGTGTGACAGCGGCAAACAGTGGCGCGGCAGTACTGGGAGCACCCTTAAATCACGATTATTGTGTGATCAGCCTGAGTGATCTTTTAACACCATGGGAAAAGATCGAGGCAAGGCTGGTGGCGGCGATCCAGGGAGATTTTGCCATGGCTATTTACAATCCGTCCAGCCACAAGCGAAAAGATTACCTGAAACGCGCCTGTGATATTATGCTGGCGGCAGGCGCAGATCCCATGCGCGCCTGTGGCTATGTAGAAAATATTGGCCGTGAGGGATGTAGCAGTCATGTTTGTACCTTAGCCGAATTGCGGGAGTGTCAGGTCAATATGTTTACCACAGTTTTTGTGGGAAATGAGAAAACCAGGATAGAGGGGAACCATCTGGTTACACCGAGAGGATATAGACTATGAAGAATGTCTTGATTTTTTCCGGGACAACGGAAGGACGTCGTTTGGCGGAAATTTTAGTAAAGAATGGGATTTTTTGCCATGTCTGTGTGGCGACCGAATATGGCGTACAGGTCATGGAGGAGTCGGATCTTATACAGGTGCATATGGGGCGGCTGGATGTCGATGAAATGAAGGATTTGTATACCGCCACCAGACCGGAGGTCGTGATCGATGCGACCCATCCTTTTGCAAAGATCGTTTCGGAAAATATAAGAGAGAGCCTGAAGGACAGTGGAATCCCTTATATGCGCTTGGAGAGGCAGCTGGATGCGGAGAAAGACTTTGAAAAGGAAGAAGTCTTTGCAGACAGTCAGGCGGTCTGTCAGGCACTGCTTTCTACACAAGGGAATATTTTGCTTACGACAGGAAGTAAAGAACTGCATATCTTCTGTCAGGATGGACGCCTGAGAAAACGTCTGATCGTGCGTGTTCTGCCGGGGATGGAGAGTCTGTCCCTCTGTTATGAGAATGGCTTGGAGGGCAAGCAGATCATCGCTATGCAGGGACCGTTTTCTCAGGAGATCAATACTGCTATTTACAGGCAGTATGACATCCGGCATATGGTGACAAAGGAGAGCGGATCCGTTGGTGGCATGGAAGAAAAACTTTCGGCTGCCAGAAAAATGGGAATCCGGTCATATGTGATCGCGCGTCCGAAAGCCGATGCAGGGACATGGCAGACCTTTGATGAGAAAGAAATCTTAGGGGCATTGGAAGAATTGCTGGGCTGTAGGCTCCGGGCAGAGGATGGTCTGACAGAGGAGCAGGATGCAAAAGGCTTGGCGGAAGCAGATAAGGCATCCGGGGAAATGCATGTATCTCTTGTCGGTATCGGGATGGGAGCAGAAGATTACCTCACCTGTCACGGAAAAGATGCGATTTTAAATGCAGATTATATTTTTGGCGCGAGCCGTATGATCCAACCTTTTTCGGCAGGCGTGGAAAAATATCCTTATTATCTGGCGACGGACATCGTACCAAAAATCAAGGAATTGCTTGCAGAGGGAAAAAACGGAAACATCGCGATCCTGTTTTCCGGTGATACCGGATTTTACAGTGGCTGTAAGAAACTCTATGAGGCTTTGCAGGATATAGAGGGGCTTTCGGTGGAGATTATCCCGGGGATTTCCTCTTTGGTCTATCTGGCATCTAAGATACCGACTTCCTGGGATGATGCCAGGATCATTTCTACCCACGGTGTCGCGGAAGAGAAATGGATCAGCCGCCTTTTGTGGAGTGGCCTGCACGAGAAAAAAGTATTCTTTCTGACTTCGGGACTGGAAGATGTCAGAAAGATCGGAAGACTTTTTATGCGCTATGCACCACAGTTAAAGATCTATCTGGGTTACCAGTTGTCCTATGCAGAGGAAGAAGTCTTATGTCTGACACCGAGAGAGTGTTTGCTTTTGGGAAAAGAAGGTCTTTATGTGGGGATGCTTTATAATGATATGCCCCAGACTATCTATCCGGGCGCAGGGCTTTCGGATGAATGGATGCTGCGTACCAAGGTACCTATGACAAAGGAGGAAATCCGACATTTATCGGTGGCAAAATTGCGGCTGACACCGGAGGCAGTCTGCTATGATATTGGTTGTGGCAGTGGCAGTATTTCTGTGGAGATGGCGATGCTTTCGCCGGGGATTCAGGTCTATGCCATAGATTCAGTGGAAGAGGCGGTCATTTTGACACGGAAGAATGCGGAACGTTTTGGACTGAAAAATGTGCAGGTGGTACAGGGACTGGCACCGGATGGAATGGATGATTTTCCAAAGCCGACCCATGCATTTATCGGAGGCAGTCGTGGAAATATGGCAGCCATCCTGGAAAGTCTGTATGCAAAAAATCCAGCCATGCGTGTGGTCATCAATGCTATCAGTCTGGAGACCTTGAGTGAGATCATGGGCTGTCTGAAAACATGGGAAGTGACAGATTTAGACATTACCCAGGTGCAGATCAGCAAAGCTAAGACTCTGGGCGACTATCATATGATGATGGGGCAGAACCCGGTCACTATCGTATCTTTTCAATTTGTAGGTAATTAAAGGATGGTTTAATATATGAAAGAAGCAAAGAATAAGCCATACAATCGTATTATGATCGCAGCCCCACACAGTGGCAGTGGTAAGACCCTGATCACCTGTGGACTTTTGCAGGCGCTTTTGGATAGTGGCAAGAGCGTGGCGGCTTTTAAGTGTGGACCGGATTATATCGATCCCCTGTTTCATGAACGGGTCTTGGGTCTGCCATCCAAAAATTTAGACTTGTATTTTACGGATGAGAAGACGACACGGGGACTTTTTCTGGCAGGAAATGAAAGCCAGATCTCTGTGGTGGAAGGTGTCATGGGTCTGTATGACGGACTGGGTGGCGTTGAGGAAAGGGCAAGTGCCTATCATCTGGCAAAGGTCTTGCAGACCCCTATTATTCTAGTCGTCGATGTGCATGGCATGGGGCGGTCTGTTCTGGCAGAAGTGAAAGGTTTTCTGGCAATGGATACAGACCATCTGATCCAAGGTCTTATTTTAAACCGTTGTTCCGCAAACTTTTATGAACAACTGAAAGGGCTGATCGAAAAAGAAGTGGGGCTGGCGGTATTAGGCTATTTCCCTGTGCGGAAAGATCTGCAATTTCAGAGCCGGCATCTGGGACTGGAACTGCCGGACGAGATCTGGAATCTGCAAGAGGTTTTAGAACGGATCGCAGACCAGATGAGAGAAGCAATCGATCTGGAAGGCTTACTGGAAATCGCTGAAAAAGCCGCTGATCTGGAAGTAGAGGAAATAGGGCATATTTGCATGGAAGGACAAGACCCTTCTCCTGAAAAGGTAAAGATCGGGGTTGCCAGGGATGCAGCGTTTTGTTTTTATTATGCCGACAATCTGCGTATGCTAGAAGCCGCGGGTGCAGAACTCTGTTATTTTTCTCCGCTGGTGGATGGGCATCTGCCCAAGGGGATACAGGGTCTGCTTTTGGGTGGCGGTTATCCGGAACTGCATGCAAAGGAATTATCGGAAAACCTTTCTATGCGCAAAGATATTCGTCAGGCAGTGACGCAGGGCATGCCGACCCTGGCAGAATGCGGTGGATTTATGTATCTGCACAAGAACTTGGAAACAAAGGAAAAAGAAAGATATGAGATGGTGGGCGTCATAGACGGCGATTGCCATTATACAGGGCATCTGGTACGGTTTGGATATGTGGGGATCACAGAAAAAGAGGTCAATTTTCTGCCGGAAGCAGACCAGATCCGGGGACATGAATTTCACTATTATGATAGCAGTGATAATGGAAGGGATTGTCTGGCGACAAAACCGGTGGGCGGTCGTTCCTGGGAATGTGTGCATGAAAACCAAAAGCATTTTTTTGGCTTTGCACATTTGTATTATCCGTCCAATCCGGTCTTTGTGCAGCATTTTATAGAAGAGTGTCGAAAGGAAAAAGCATGGCAGGAAAATTAGTTGGCGTGGGTGTTGGTCCGGGAGACCCGGAACTTTTAACAATAAAAGCATGTAGGGCATTAGAAGCATGTGATCTTTTGGTTTTACCCGCCAAGACAAAAGAGAAATGCTATGCCTATCAGATTGCAGTGCAGGCAGTACCACAGGTGGCAGAGAAAGCCTGCCTTTATATGGATTTTCCCATGATAAAAGATCAGAAGGTTCTGGATGCACAGATGGATCAAAATGCAGAGGAAATTATATCGTGGTTAAAGAAAAATAAAAATATTGCCTTTGTCACGATCGGAGATCCAAGCATTTATGCGACCTATCACTATATCCACAGACGCGTGGTGGCACAGGGCTATGAAGCAAAGATCATTAGTGGCATACCGTCCTTTTTGGCAGTGGCGGCAAGACTTGGTATCTCACTGGCAGACCGGGATCAGCAGATCCATGTGATACCGGAATCCTATGATGCGGAAGATGCAAAAGATTATCCGGGAACGCGGATCTATATGAAAGCAGGAAAAAGTCTGGCGCACTTGAAGGCAGGTCTGCAAAAAGAAGTGAAAAGCGGTAAGGGGCTGGAGGTTTATGCCGTAGCAAATTGTGGCATGGAAAAGGAAAAGGTCATGATCGGTCTGGATGCTTTGGAGGAAGATGCAGGCTATCTTACCACGGTCATTGTAAAATAAGATGAGATTTTGGCAAAAAAGTGCTACAATACAAGACAGAAATATTTTGTAGTGTTTTTAGAAATAAACTTTGGATTTAACAAATACGAGGTGAGCGAAATGAAAGAAGCATTTGTAGGTGGAGTTCTTTTGGATGGCAGACAGGATATGGAGCCGCAGAAAGACCGTGTCGTCTTAGTGGAAGACGGTAAGATCACAGGGATCGTAGATAAAGAAGATAAGGAATCCTATAAGGATTTTCAGATCATTGATCTGCAAGGAGCATATCTTATGCCGGGACTGGTCAATCTGCATGTGCATTTAGCAGGCTCCGGCAAACCGAAAAAGAAGCCGATCGATCCGGTCAAATCTGTCAAGCAGATCACATCCTCCGGGCTTATGCGTGCGGTTGGTCATGCTATGGTGGCAAATTTTGCCAAGACCCAACTCTTGAGTGGAACGACGACGATCCGTACCGTGGGAGGTATTGCTGATTTTGATACCAGGATCCGCGATGAGATCAATGCAGGTAAACGTATCGGACCGCGTATCCTTGCCAGTGGTATGGCAATTTCGGTGCCGGGCGGTCACATGGCAGGCTCACTGGCATACATAGCGCATAGCGCCGAGGCGGCAAGAGATTATGTGGATGTGATCGCAAAGGATAAACCCGATCTGATCAAACTGATGATCACAGGTGGTGTCATGGATGCAGAGGTGGTCGGAGAACCGGGCATGCTTCGTATGCCGCCGGAGTATGTAAAGGCAGCCTGTGACCGGGCACATGAACTGGGCTTTCAGGTGGCTGCCCATGTGGAGAGTCCAAAGGGCGTTGCCGTAGCATTGGAAAACGGAGTGGATTCGATCGAACATGGGGCAAAACCGGACGCACATATTGCAGCATTATTTAAAGAAAAAGGTGCTTTTCAGGTGGCAACACTTTGCCCGGCACTGCCATATGGTCTTTTTGATTGCGAGGTATCGCATGCGACCAAGGAGCAGAAGGCAAACGGCAAGGTCGTCTTTGACGGTATCATTGAGATGGCAAAAGAAAATCTGGAACAAGGGGTTCCGGTGGGACTTGGTACGGACACGGCTTGTCCGTTTGTGACCCAGTATGATATGTGGAGAGAACTGGATTTTTATGGGAAATATTGTGGGGTATCCAATGCCTTTGCCCTTTATACCGGAACACTTCTGAATGCGACACTTGCCGGTGTTGGCGATGTCACAGGCTCCATTGAGGTCGGCAAGTGTGCGGACATGATCGTGACCAAGGGCAATCCGCTGGAGGATCTTTCTGTTTTGCGTCATGTGGAGATGGTAGTAAAAGATGGCGTTATCTACGACCATCCGCAGGTCAAGAAGATCCCGGAAGTGGAAGTTGAGATGGATAAATTCAATCGGGTGAAATAAATAGTTAAGGGGAGGAGTATTACATTTGGGGGAGAATAGAAAAGTACGGGTTATGGAAGATGCCACTGGCGGCAAGGTTGTCTATATTGATGAAATTGTATTTAAAGGAAAGCGAAAAATACAATGGATGGATGTTGAAGAATATCTTGGCAATTATGTTGGACAACATTATATGGTAGAGGAAACAAAAGAGATCATATATATTGGCAATGAATTTCCGGAAGAGTATGCACAGTCGGAGAGTAGAAAAGCATTGATGGGAGCAAGTGCAAAGGCGAAAGCAAATGCTGCACTTGCGATTCCAGAATTAGTGCAGGTTGCAAGTAATCCGCAATACGAGGAAAACAAAAAAGAGAGCCATGCAAAGAATGCAAAATATGGTTGGTATCGCTATGATGTGAAATTTGCCATTCCTGTATTTGAGGCAGAACAAATCCTGCGCCATAATGTCTATTCGGCAAGGTTGTTAGTCAATCATGCAGCCAATGGAAAGAAGTATTTGTATGATATTTTGGCAATAAAAAAAGAAACGAGCAGGCCACAACAATAAGTGTGGTGAAAACCCATTTCTTGAAGATATAGTATCATATACAGGGGAAAAGTCAAGAAAAAGATTTTGATATAAATCACTAAGGAGCAGTCATGCAGTCAGACAGAGAATTAAGAGAGCAGTTACGAAATATCGATCACAAGTCCTACCCGCAGTATAAATCTTTAAAGGGCAGTTACCGGTTCCCAAAATACATATTACATGTCGATCATGTGCAGGGAGATCCTTTTGCGTCACCGTCCGATGTGCGTGTATCTGTCGATGTAGCAAAGGCAGGATTTCCTGATTTTGCCATGAAAGATGGCTTGACGAGAGAGAGGCTGGCAGATCTTTTGCTGCGGGAGTTTGCAAGACAGGTCAATGCCTTTTCTTTTAAGGCAAAAGGATCCGGTAAGAGTGGACTGATCTCGGTTTCTCATCCGGGACAGGAAGTTTTGCGGCGGACGGCATGCCAGGTCAAGACCAATGAGATCATCGTGCGTTTTTCCATCGGTTTTCCGGCAAATGGCAGGACCATCAATGCCAGGGAACTGGATAAGATCCTCTTTGAATTTCTGCCGGTCTGCGTGGACAAGGCCTTGTATTATAAAAATCTGGACGCGACGCGGATCAAAGAAGCGATCGACCTGGCAGAAGACCAGAGAGCGATCCGTCAGCAGCTAAAAGAGAAAGGGCTGGTTGCCTTTGTTGCCAATGGATCCATCCTGCCAAGAGAAAGCGGGATTTCTTCACGTCCTATGAAGGAGGCTAAGGCATTTGTATCGCCAAAGTCTTTACAGGTCACCTTGGAACTGCCACATAAAGGAAAGATCGAGGGTATGGGCGTGAAAGAGGGGATCACCCTGATCGTCGGTGGTGGTTATCACGGCAAGTCTACCCTCTTAAATGCCTTAGAACTGGGCGTCTACGATCATATTGCAGGCGATGGCAGAGAATATGTCATTGCAGATGATACAGCTCTCAAACTGCGTGCTGAGGATGGAAGATTTATCAAAAATGTAGACATTTCCATGTTTATCAATGATCTGCCAAATGGCAGGGATACCCATGACTTTTCTACCAAAGACGCCAGTGGCAGTACGTCGCAGGCGGCAGGTATCGTAGAAGGGATCGAGGCAGGCAGTCATCTGTTTTTGTTGGATGAAGATACCTCCGCAACGAATTTTATGGTGCGGGATGCTTTTATGCAAAAGGTCGTAAGTCCCGACCAGGAGCCGATCACACCATTTTTGGCAAGAGCAAGGGATTTATACGAAAAGATGGATATTTCGACCATTCTGGTTGCCGGAAGTTCGGGAGCATTTTTCCATATTGCGGACACCGTGATCCAGATGGATCAGTATGAGCCGGTGGATATTACAAAAAAGGCAAAAGATCTGTGCAGGGAATTCCCGATAGCAGAGGATAAGGCAAAGCCCTTTGAAAAGCCGGTGCTTCATCGCATCATGGAAAAAGATAAAAACGGAGCCGCCAAGCGCAGAGATTATCGGACCGGTGCGATCAAGGATGCCAGCGAACATCTTAAGGTAAAGACACTTGGCGTCGATGGCTTTGCACTGGGAAAACAAAACGTGGATCTGCGTTATCTGGAACAGTTGATCGACAGCGAACAGACAGCGGCACTGGGACAACTCTTAAAATATGCCGTAGAAAATCTGGTGGACGGAAAAAGAAGCATCGCGGATATCGTGGAATACTTGCAAGTCAAACTGGATCAGGAGGGCATGCAGTTTATCGCAGGGCATGGTGCGCTGTCCGGAGGCTTGGCAATTCCAAGAAAACAGGAGATCTATGCCTGCTTTAATCGTTACCGCGTATAGAAATAAATTTACTTTTCAGGAGAAAACAATGGAGAAAAATCTTACATCCGGAAGTGTAGCAAAGACCATGGTCTTGTTTGCACTTCCTTATATATTGTCTTATTTTTTGCAAACCCTATATGGTATGGCGG
>CAVLBP010000033.1:0-21352 GCA_963661325.1 bacterium | reverse complement strand
AGATTATATCCAGAAGAATATGGATCATTTATCACATACACCACCTATTTACGATGTTGGAAACGATCTGCTCAATGCCACCATAACACATATCCAACAAATATATCATATCCCTTTAATATGCCAAGGAATCATTCCTTTGACATCCCCCTACGCCGAAGATGATTTATGTATCATTATTGCAAATTTACTAAGAAATGCTATGGAGTACTGTCAGCAGGCATCTTCTCATTTAGCGGTAACCTTAGCCTTCCGCACTTATCAATCGCATTTGATCATTCATTGTGAAAATCCGATTGAAGAATCTATTGACATTGAACATTTAGGAACATTCACTTCTAAATCAGATACAAAACGTCATGGATTTGGCATCCAGAATATAAAAGATATTGTGGCTCATTATAATGGAACCATAAAGTTTGATTCTACAAATCACATTTTCGTAGTAGATATCATCTTGTAATGACCGTTCGTTTTTTATTTCGACCGCTTGTTATACTTCCGTTGTTTTCCCCAAAAGAGGCATGATATACCTGTTTTAGGAGGTGAGTATCATGCTATTAAGTTTTGATGATATGCAAAGAATTATCGAATGGTTAAAAAAATTGGGGTAAAACACAAAGGAGGTATTTTATTATGAAAAAATTTGTTAAAAGAGTATTGGCACTTGTGTTATTTGTTACTATAATAACATCTTCCAGTATCGGTACTATGGCTGCGCCAGCAGAAAACTCAACTTCAGACACATTACAATTAGAGGGGATCGAGAATTACTTTTCCAAAAATGTTGATGGAACAATGTCTTTTGATAGCATCGAAGCCTATTCAGATGGTTATAATCAAACCACCATTAACTTTGTACAAAGCAATGTCGAAAGAATTAACAAAATGGTTATATCACAAGGGGCTACTATTGCAGATGACTACTCTGTAACATTATATACAGACACCCAATCTTCCAATGTTAAGAGTGCACGCGCAAGTGCTAGAGCCAAAGGACAAAGCAAAGTCGTTGTCTGGGCAACAGGAATGGTACTTGTTTATATGAATTCAGCAGAAGCAAGCGACTTATCAAGTGCTATTACTAAAGCGGGTATTGGATGTACCTTATCTGGTATTATTCCTTTTCTGCTTACTGCAAAGCCTCTCATAAGTCAAGCCTGCAGTATTGGTCTTTATGTTGCTGGTGTTGCTATCGTTTCATATCAAGTACAGATAGACAAGGTCAGGGCAAGCGGAAAGGGAATTATTATGTATGTAGCTCCAATGCCTGACGGCATTGGTTCATCTGTTTCCTTTGGTTCACAGTAGGAGGTTGTTTATGAAGAGTCAAAAGATATTTCTGCGAATTGAAAGTATATGCGAGGCGATCATATATATATGGATGATTTTCTATATTAAACAAGAGATCTTTTCCTTTAAATACCCAAACTGGCTGACCGCACTTGTCCTTGTTGCTCTAATTATCCACTTACTGTGCCAGCGAAAAATAAAGGCATTAACTCATTTGCAGAAAGTCTTTTGGGCTCATTTAATTATCCTTTATACATCCATGCTTATTATTGTCGTGATTGGCACTTACTGTAAATCTATAAATACAGCATTAGGAACAATCTTTCTTATTACATTTATGCTGGTGGACAGTTGGATGCTTTCTTGTCGCAACCACAAAATCCATTTATAAATTAATGTGGGAGGCATATATGAATCTAAGAAACAAAGCAAAACTATTTTGGTGGATCTATACGATCTCGGATATTGCCATCCAGATTTTTGGTGCTATTGTTTTATTGACGACAGCACAAATTGCCGCGAAAGATAATACTTTATTGACACCATACGATATTGCATCCAAGGTTCAGATAGTCATCTTCCTATTATATATGCTTTATCGTATCGTAATTCTCTACAAAAATGAAAAGAGAACCGTACCGATGGTCATGGGAATTATCCTTGTACTGGCATTTGTTTTAAACAACATACCTAGTATAGGTGGTTCTATTTCTGTGGTTGTCAACGCTTTGGCTCTTGTCTTGTGGATCTACGATATCAAACTCATCTTTCTTGATGAGAAGGACAAGTCCTCCGAAACGACAGAAAACTAAATATAGCAAGATAGCAAAACCCTCCCGAGCCTTACGGCTTCCGGGAGGGTTTCTCTATCAAGAAGGGTTTTATGAAAACTATGCCAGTGCAATAACCTGACCTTCCGTGATGCCATTTTCATTGAAAGCATCCACGCGTACAAAGTAGTCCTGTGTGGTGACAAGCGCCTTGATCTCTTTTTCTGTCACACCAAATACCATATAACTATGATACAACTTGTCTGCCTTATGTCCCCAAAGGATGTTGTAGCCTGCTACATCATCACTAGGACTTGTTATCGCAACCTTCATGCATCTGCGGTCTGCATCACGTTTTGCTGTAAATGTAGGAGCCTTTGGCGCCTGACCATTGCCCTTACCAAAGACACGGAGTCCGCTGATGCAGGCTTTCTGATCGTATGGCACTTCAAGTACGGTCAATTTCAGGAAACGTACCTGCATACCATCTTCTCTGACAACAAGATCATGTGGCAGATTTGTTGTGGCAGCAGACTTATCCTCGATCATAAAGTAATCTTTGCCATCCACAGATCCTTCCAATGTCCAGCGTGTGATCAGATCGCGTTCCTCGATATAACGCTTTCCGGTCTGGTTGCCTCGCAATTCTCCCGGAACCGGGATCTCGATCTTATCATCTGCAAAGTTGACCTGAATCGCGCGTACATCCATGGTCTCGCCCAGATCCAGTTCTACCCATTCGCCCGGCTTTTGGCTTGCTGCACGCCACCAGGTACGGACATTCTCATCCGTGATCTTATCTGCGCCCTTGCCATCTTCCGCAGAAGAAGCCGTTGCGTTTTTGCCATAACTTAACAGCATCCATTCCGGATCTTTCCACGGATCCTGCTTATCACCTGTAACTGCAAGCGGCCAGTCACCATATCTCTGGTTACAGAAAAGTTCGCCGTCTGCATCAAAGCCTGCCGGCCAGACACCGACACGACGCTCAAAGTTGTGGTTGATGCTGATACGCATGGTAGAAGTATGCCAAAGGTTATCCTTCTGATCGCGCATGGTAGAACCGTGTCCTGCTCCCGGGATAAATCCGCCCGGTTTGTAAGAATATGGATTGTTCTGTGCCAGTTTGAACGGTCCAAGCGGAGAATCGGATACATATACACCATCCGCATACACATTGAACTGTGCGCCCGGGCAGGCATACTGGAGATAATATCTGCCATCATGCTTATCCATCCAGGCACCCTCGATATATGGGCGACCGCTGACATAGCCCTTTAACATAAGCGCCATGCCCTGCATCTGCGGTGGCAGATTGTCCGGATCCATACCCTGCATCTTTAAAAATCCGCGGTACTTTTCTTCCAAAGCATCATCTTCCAGAGGTGGCTCGCTGTGATCCTCGCCACAGACTTCGTATCCATTTTCCTTCCAGTTTCCATGCACAAGTTCAATGCGGTCTGTCTTTGGCTGCATAGTCTCCGGATCCATCTCAACGCCCCAGATCGGTGTCACATTGGCGCATCCCCAGTAGAAATATACTTTTCCGTCATCATCTACAAAAAGATTCGGATCCCAGAAGTCAAAACTTCCCTTGATCTCCTCATAAGGTCCTTCCTCAATATTCTTGGTGCGATAGAAGTTACATGGTTCGCCTCTTTTGGATGCGGAAAAATACACATAATCTCCCAAAACACGCACATCCGGTGCATAGTCATAAAATGGCAGATTGTCCGGCAGGCGCTTTGCCTCCCAGTTTTCCATATCCTCAGACACCCATACACCCAGTGTCATGGATGCGAAAATATAATATTTTCCCTTGAAATAGATCATGGATGGATCTGCTGCTTCTCGGGAAACATCAATACCTCCCTCTCCCATGCCCGGCATGACCTGCTGGTTGAACTGGTAACGATAGTCCACATTCAGTGGATTACAAAAATATTTCATAGTCCTAGTTTCCTCCTTTTCCAATCGCGCCATCGCGCTTCTTTCCTTTATATAGTGCCATCATACCCCATCCTTGGTCTCTGACTCATACAATTTTTCGTGATTTTTACCATTTTTTACACATATTTTTCACTCTCACAAAAAAATGCCACAAAAAAATCAACTACTTTACATGGCTTTATTCTATGCATTTGCTATAATATAGAAAAGCAACAGAACAGGAGGTATTTACTTTGGAAAAACATGTATGGGGTCAGACCCCCGATGGGGAAAATGTTGTCGTTTATGCCTTGACCGGTACGAATGGCATGACAGCAAGTTTCATGAATTATGGTGCCAATCTTCTGACACTCTTTGTGCCGGACAAAGATGGCAAAACAAAAGATATTGTACTCGGCTATGAGCATTTAGAAGATTACTTTACCAATGATGCTTTCTTCGGATGTAGTGTCGTTCCTTGCGGCAACCGTATCGGCGATGCCAAATTCAGCCTGAACGGCAAAACCTACGAACTGGATAAAAATGACGGTGTCAACAATTTACATAGCGGTTTCCATCCGCTCTGCCGCCGTATCTGGGATGTCGATGCCGTGTCCGAAAACAGCATCACCTTTTCTTATAAGAAGAAAGACATGGATATGGGCTTCCCGGGCAATGCCACTTACACTGTCACCTATACCCTGACGCCGGAGATGGAACTGCGCATTGACTACACCGGACTTTCCGATGTCGATACCATCTTTAACCCGACCAATCACTCTTACTTTAACCTTGCCGGACACGATGCCGGGCTTTCCGCTATGGAGCAGAAGATCTGGATCAACGCCAGCCGCTTCACCCAGACAGATGATGCTTCTATCCCGGATGGTGTCCTCTTAGATGTAGCAGGCACACCAATGGACTTTACCACGCCAAAGCCTATGGCACCGGAAATGGATGATGCCTATGAGCAGCTTGCCTGGGCAGGCGGATACGATCACAACTTTGTGCTCGATAAGCCTTTAGGGAAAATGGGTATCGCTGCTTCCTTCTATGATCCGACATCCGGACGCAGGATGGAAGTCTATACAGACCTTCCGGGCATGCAGTTATATGGCGGCAATTATATCAATGAGGGACTGGTCGGCAAGGGCGGCTGTACTTATGGCAAACGCTATGGCGTAGCCTTTGAGACACAGTATTTCCCAAATGCCATCAACATCCCGTCTTTCCCGCAGCCGGTAGAAAAGGCTGGAGAGACGGTTAAGACTTCTACCGTTTACAAATTTACGACGGTTTGATCCGTACCATACACAAGCAAAATGCTGGGGTGAAGATTCACTCCAGCATTTTTAGAAGGGTTTATTATAAGTTTAGTCGTTTTGCTCTGCCTGCTTCTTGCGCTCTGCAAGATTTTTCTGTACTTCAATCATTCTTTCACGATCCAGATCATAGAACTTCATAGCAATGATATTACAGAACCATCCGATCATTGGCATAATGAATACCAGGAACATAGTCATCCAGAAGATCGGCCAGGTTGGCTTGTCTCCCATCTGTGGAATCGTTGTCGTATAACCTACAAAGGTAATACAAAATGCAGCGATCATAGAAGCAAAGGAGGATACAAATTTATCAATAAAAGAATAAACTCCTGCGACCAGTGCTGGCATATAGTGTCCGGATCTCTCATACTCATAATCTGTAATATCTGCTCGCATGGTTCCACTCGCTGTTGTCAAGATCATAGATGTACCTGATTTTGCCAAATTAAAGATCGCCCACAATACAAGTGGAAATCCCATCTTGCCTAACTTGTACATGCCTGCCGGGCCTCCCAGATAAAGACAATACAGGATCATGATACCGGATATGGCAATACATGCCCAAGACCATACAACCGTAGAAACCTTGGCACCTTTTTTTGCAATATAGACACCACCAAAGATAACAAAGACAATACCTACCAACTGTGTAAAGTTACCAACCATAGTGGTTGCCGCGTAACTTCCGATCAGAACACCATTTAAAAGAGTAGAGATCAACGACTGCGTTCCTGTCTGCTGTGCCAGTTTATCGGAAACACCTGCGACCAGATACATCTGCACATTGCGGTTGTCTTTCAATACAGACCACATATCCTTAAATGTAATCTTTTCATCTTTCTTCTTGCCATCTTTGGAAATAACCTCGAATGTCTCCTTGACATCCACATGTCTTACACCAAAGCAAGCGATCAGGGCAAAGATCAAAGTAATGCCTGCATACCACATTGCCATTTCAGCCAACATATCTGCATTGTACTGATTGTCGTATTTCGGAAGAATCACAAATGTTGTAATGTTGGTATAGATCAATGGAGACAGATAAGAATATGCCGTACTTACCACACTCATCATTGGTCTTTGTGTCGGATCGTTTGTAATAACAGTTCCTACGGTTCCGCCACCAACACCCTGGAAGGTATAACCCATGATAAATACAAAATAGGAGAAAATAAACATAGCCACTCCGGCAACACCGGTAAAGCGGCATGCCGCCCATTTGTACATCAGAAGCGCACCGCCACTGCAAAGTGCCCATCCGAATAAGATAAAGACGCGGATCTTTCCTTTTGTCGGATTGAACTTTTCAAACAAGGCAGCGATCAGGGTATCCGTTGCCCCGTCAAAAATTCTCATACAGGTAAGGATAACACCTGCCACGCTGACAACAATACCATAGCCTTCCGTTGCGATCATGCTGGCATATGTCATCAGCAGATAAAATGCGATTCCTGCACCGTTGTTCGCAAGTCCAAGAATCAATTCCCATGTTTTTGCTTTTCGATATTGAACGCCGTCTCTCTCACTGGCATTCCACATACTTGCTTTTTTCTTTTCCATTGTCCTCTCTCCTTCATTTTTCTCTTGTATTCGCGAAACACATTTGTTATGTTTATTATAGCCAACAGAGTGTTGGCGAGCAATCGACTAATCAAAGACTGATTGCTTTTCCGCCAACATATTTTGTAAAATATGTCTTTATAAAAACTCATCTTTTGCCATATGTTGTTTGTATAAGAAATTTTTGTAAAAAATATACAATTGGAGAATAGGAAATTATGGAAAATCAACGAACCCGAATCGTCAAGAAAATGCTAAAAGATGCGCTGGTTTCTCTTTTGCAGGAAAAAGCCTTGTATCATATCACGGTAAAAGAAATCTGTACGCACGCCGAAGTGAATCGATCTACCTTTTACAAATACTATGGTTCTCCCAAAGATCTGTTAGATGACATCATTCACGATTTTGACGAAGAATCCGCCTCCTTTTTTCAGAATGCACCGGAAACGGGCAAAAAAGGAAAACGTCTGATTGCATATTTGAATTTTCTTATGCAAAATAAGGATGTTTTCCTGCTTCTGTCGGATCGCAATATAACATCCATAAATTCTCCTATGCAGTTGATCATAGAAAAGGAGATCATATCACCGCACCAAAACACCATCTACCCGGATGAATATCGTTATATTGCAGACTTCTATGCCGGTGGCGTTGGGCATATCATCCGCAGTTGGATTGCCAAAGAATCCCCGGAACCGACCCCTTACATTGCCGAACTCATCACCAAACTATGCGTATTTGACGACAGCATTCCCATAAAATAAATCATAGGGTCACACCCGTTGTAAAACATCCTGATGTGACCCTATTTTTTAATTTTTCAGATATTTTCGCATGGCTGCCCCCTGTGCATACTTAGAAAGCGGTGCACGATAGACCAGTTTTGCGATCAGATATTCCAGTCCCACACCAACCAACGCGCTTGCATAGGCAAAGAGGATGACCAGCCCGGGTGATGCCGGAACAAAAGCCAAGACAAAACTGCTCTCCCCTACTGATTGATAGCCCATAGCATAGGATATCGGCCAGATGATCGCGAATAGCAATATGATCGATAAGGCATAATACTTATACACCAAAGCCGTGTAGAGATGCACTATGACCATGATCAGACATAAGATGACAAAAGCACTTAAGATCACTCTGGCATCTTCCGGATATACCTTTACCTCCACGATCTTCAAGACAACCAAAATACTCATGGATACCAATGTGACCAAAAGGTCACCAAGGCATGCCAGTGAAGTCTGGATCTGCTTTCCGCGTGGGCTTGCTGCAACCAGCCCTGACATACAGGTGCTATACAAAGTCTGCGTCACAAAAAGCGGTGCCAGCATCATAAAAAACATGCCCAGCCAATAGGTTCCATGCGAAACCACTTCCATGACAAGACCGATCACATACATGATGAGCATGCTGACCAGTTGTGTTTTCCTCTGAAAACCATATTTTTGAAGTTCATATATAAACTTAATCTTCTCTATCATAATAACTCCTTTCCATCTTCATAACTCCTAATTTTGCTGCCAGGATCGTTGCAGCAAACGCCAGCAGCAGGGCTACGCCCCATTGCAGGATCAGATTACCCTCATAAAGACAAAAGACAAGGATAACTGCCAGAACCGGTGCCAGATAAGAAAATAGTAAATTGCTGACATAGCCTGCAAAAAACCGGCTTCCTATGATAGCAAAAGTCGCCACGGCTCCCATGATCACGCCAGATGCCACCGAACGCATACAGATGCCTGCCAGGATACCAAAGTAGAGACACCTGCGGATGCCGTCTACAACCAGCATCTGTCCATACAATTTCATGCCCTTTGTCGATGCCTTCACCAACTCTATCCCGCGAAATTCTTTTCCATATATACCGCCAAAGTTCCAGTCATCCGTAAAGACTTCAAGCAAAATATATCCGATAAGTACCCCAAACCCGATCACACTAAAGTCTGGATCGGATCCATCAGATGCAGATAATACCGGAATCCTGCTGGTCACAATGACAACAAGCGGAAGGAGCAGAAGCACTATGATCTTGTATATGAGCGTGGTATTGTTCCAATACATTTTTATCGCTTTCATCATAAGCCCCCTTACTGTAGATGTACCTTGCTGGATTTTTTCATGATCGCCACACTGATCTGGGATAAGGTCGGTGTCTGCACGGTGACATCCAGTCCTGCCAGTTTATCCATATCCTCTGCCAGACAGATTCCCTCGTAACCATAGTTGTTCTTTGTCATGCTATACATAAATTTCTCGGCCGCCGCAAGATCTTCCAATTCGCCTTTTACATAGACATATTTTTCTTTCAGATCCTCAACAAAGCCTCTTTCGACCATCTGCCCCTGCTCTACGATAATGGCGTAATCCGTCACATTTTCCATATCTGCAATATTGTGTGTCGAGAAAAGAACGGTCTTCTGACCGGCGCCTTCCTCCAGATAGCCGCGGATCATATCACAGAGCACATCACGCATCAAAGGGTCCAGCGGGGATGCCGGTTCATCCAGAAGCAGCATCTGTGTCTCTCTGGCAAAGACACCGGAAAGCATGAGTTTCATACGATTTCCATCGGACAGGTCATTGACCTTTTTCCCTTTGCCCTTATTATCTTCCGTAGCAACCTGTAACTGTTGTAAATAATTTTCAAATTTATTGCGGTCAAATTTCTCGTAAAGCAGTTCTGTGATCTCCTCCACCTGTTTTACTGTCCACTGTGGGAGATAGTAATTGTTGGGTCCGACATAGCCGATCATCTCCTTGACCGGACAATCGGCATTTTCGCGATCCTTATCATCCCACTGTCCGAAAAATTCCATGTTGCCCTTATAATCAAGCCGCACACCTGCCAACGCATTTAAAAGTGTCGTCTTACCGGCACCGTTCTCTCCGATCAGGGCTGTCGCAAATCCCTGCGGGATCTTCAAACATGGTACATCCAGTGTAAAACCTTTGAACTTTTTACTGAAATTATTTATTGAAACTGCTGTCTTTACCTCTTCCATTGCCTCTCTCCTATTCCTGCATATTCCATAGCAAATCAAATGTCTTCATTACTTCATCTCTGGAAATCCCTGCCATCCGCGCCGCCTTGATCGCATCCGTCAGACTGTCCTCGATCCTGCGCATATGCTGCTCCTGCAACATCTGCGAATCCTGCGCGTTGACACAGAATCCCTTGCCCTGAATGGCGGTCACCAGCCCCTCCTCTTCTAGGAGTTCATATGCCTTCATCGTTGTAATGACACTGATCTTGAGTTCCTTTGCCAGACCACGGATCGATGGCAGGTACTCCCCCTGCTGCATCTTTCCTGCAAGTATGTCACTGCGAAAAGCATCTGCGATCTGCTGATAAATCGGTATTCCTGAATTTTGTATCAATTTCATAGACATCACCTACCTGTTTTTTAACTGTTATATAACTGTTTATGTGTTATATATACAGTATATGCAGTTATATGTCAAGGGGTTATGGAAAATTTCTTCTTTCAAAATACAAAAACAGACTGCTCCAGATCTCTTAAAATCTACACACAGTCTGTTCTCTAAAGAATTTTTACTTGCGTTTTTTGTAATATTTCTCGGCGGATGCCAGCGGTGTCTCCTACACCTCAAAGTCCATGCAAGAACGCGTCGCCGTGTATGGACGCACCTTGCCGTCTGCAACTGCTACATGCGCCGGATGCACACTGTACCCTCGCAGTGCCTCCGCGCTTTCAAATGTGGTATCCAACATGACATCCACATTGGAACTTGGCAGACTCTCTGTCTGCACGTGGATCTCAAGCAGTCCCGGGATCTGTCCCGCCAGACCTTCCAAGCCTTCCTTGATCCCCGCCTTAATCTCCTCCTTTTCCTGATCGGAATATTCTTCCTTCAAAGTCCATAAAATCACATGTTTTACCATTTTGACCTCCCTATGATGCGCCCTTTACCGACACATCCTGTTTTTTATATTGTACACCATTTTTCTATCATTGAAATCATTCTATAAGCAATTCCTGCTCCCGGAACAGGGCATCTACGACTGATTGGTAAAGGGCGATCCGCTCTGCCTTTTTGATCTTTTTTAAATATTTTTCCGGGTTAGTAAAGGACGTCCCCAGATAGAACCATAATTCTTTCATCCGAAAGAGCGTATTACGGTCTCCCGACATGATCTGCATATAGTTTTGTAAGATCTCCTGATGAAAGGCATAGAGGCGGTCTTTGTTCTTTTGCATATCTTGGTTATCCACGCCGCCAGCCGCATTCTGTGCAGCCTCCACCCTTTTACAACGCTCAACCAAAAAGGGATTGCTCAAAAGCCCCCGCCCCAGCATAACACGATCCAGTTTTTGGAAACGTTCTGTCACATTTTGTAAATCCTTTCCCGAGCAGATATCCCCATTATAGCAGAGCCTGTGCCCGCTCTCTTTCACCCCATATGAAAAGGCATCGAGCCGCGGCTTTCCCTTATAAAAATCCTTGCGCACCCTGGGATGGATGATGAGTTCCTCCAAAGGATATTTCTCATAGACCGCCAGAATTTCCTGCCACTCCTCCTCATCTTCCATGCCGATCCGCGTCTTGACCGAGATCCTGCCATCATAAGCGGCAAAAATCTCATATAAGAAGCGATCCAGTGTCTCCGGGTCTTCCAAAAGACCTGCGCCCCGCCCCTTGGCAACGACGGTACCTGACGGACAGCCCACATTGAGATTGATTACATCATAGCCGTAGTTTTCCAGTTCCTTTGCGACTGCAAGAAAATCCTGACTCCGGTTGGTCAAAATCTGTGGGATCAGGCATAGTCCCTGATTGTGGGCAGGTAAAATATCGTTCCGTTCCCGGCTGCTCATCTTTTTATTTGCGATAAATGGTGCAAAATAACGGTCCATAGGCGAAAAGAACTTATGATAGGCATTGCGGTAGACATAGCCCGTCAGCCCTTCCATGGGTGCCATGTAATATTTCATTGGTAAGTTTCTCCTCTGTCTTGTTCATATTATTATACACGAAAACGCAGAATTTACCGCCCCAAATTCTTCTTCTGTGCTATAATTGCCCTATTATCCAGAAATACTATAAATAATTGTCATAAACATAAATCAATGAGGTGATAGATATGAAGTTTGAGAATGTTAATGAATCGCGTTTTGCCCAAAATCTCGGCCGCGCCATTCAGATTGCTACGGTTTCCCATGAAAACGAGGAGGATACGGACTGGTCTGCTTTTGCTGAATTTCATCAATTCCTGCGCGACGCATATCCTAAGACCTTTTCGACCTTGGAGCTAGAAGAAGTCGGTCGTGCCGGACTGATCTTGCACTGGAAGGGCAGCGACACTTCCTTGGATCCGATCGGATTTCTGGCGCATCAGGATGTCGTTCCCATCGCTCCGGGAACCGAAAACGACTGGACTAACCCACCATTTTCCGGTGCCAACGATGGGACTTTCATCTGGGGCAGAGGCGCTCTGGATATGAAAAGCCACCTGCTCTGCATCATTGAGGCAATCGAGACTCTGCTGGAAGAAGGCTATACGCCAAAACGCGACGTCTATGTCTGCCTCGACTACAACGAGGAGATCGTTGCAGGCAAGGACAACGGTGCCAAAAAGATCGCACAGGTGCTCCATGAGCGTGGCATCCACTTTGACAGTATCTTAGATGAAGGCGGCGGTTCCATGGATGTGCATGCCAAAAAACTACTGGATGCACATGTGACGATGGTCGGCATTGCGGAAAAAGGCTATGCAGACTATGAGATCACGGTCAAAGGACAGGGCGGACATTCCTCTTTCCCGCCAAAGCATACCGCACTCGGTCAGTTGGCTGAACTCATCACCAGGATTGAAAATCATCCCTTTGAGGCACATTTTACCAGACCGGTACTTGCCATGTTCTCCACCATCGGAAGCCATATGACTTCTCCTTTGGGCGGCATTTTAAAGCATCCGGGTGTGCTCAAACCGATTTTAAAAAATATCATGAAGGGCAATTCCTTTACGGCATCCATGGTACAGACATCTACCGCAGTGACTATGGCATCTGCATCCCCTGCACCGAATGTTTTGCCGGAATCTGCCAGCACCATCATCAATTTCCGCCTTTTGCAGGGAGATACGTTGGCTTCCGTACAAGCACATTTGGAAGATCTGGCAAAAGATTACGACGCAAGCATCCGCCTGATCAAGGGCAAGGAAGCAAGCGCCGTTTCACCGATCGATACCAAGTCCTTCCAGACCATCGACGCTATTTTTGCCGAGGGCGAGGAGCATGCCTTTACCACGCCTTATCTGTTGACGGCATGTACCGACTCCTATCATTATGAATGTGTATGCGAGAATCTTTATCGTTTCTCGCCGTTCTCACTGCCGTCCGAACTGACCCACACACCGCATTCCACAAACGAGCGCTTCCCGGTCGATCAGATCGTCCCGGGAGTATCCTTCTTCATGCAGTATATCCGCCGCATGGATCTCTAGGACAGTTCTTCTTCAATGCGAAGGAGCCGATTGTATTTTGCCACACGCTCACTTCTGCTTGGCGCGCCGGTCTTGATCTGTCCGGTATTCATGGCGACTGCCAGATCTGCGATCGTCGTATCTTCCGTTTCCCCGGAACGATGCGACGCGATGGCTGTATAGCCGGCCTCGTGCGCCAGCCGAATGGCATCCAAAGTCTCTGAGACCATTCCGATCTGGTTCAATTTTATCAGGATGGAATTGCCACATCCTCGGGCGATTCCTTTTTGCAGACGATTGGTATTGGTCACAAAAAGATCATCCCCCACCAGTTGCACCTTATCACCAAGTTCTATGGTCAGTTTCTGCCAGCCTTCCCAATCTTCCTCGTCCAGCGGATCCTCAATGGATACGATCGGATATTTTTCTACCAGTTCCTTCCAATGTGCGATCAACTGATCTGTGGTATAATCCACACCTGTCTTTGGCAAATGATATAGCATCTGCCCACTGCTACTGACAACGGTGTCTTCGTGAAAGCAGTCTGCCGTGCATTTCCATTCGGAAGATGCCGCATCCATGGCTATCTTAAAGTGCGCGCCCATCTCATAGCCGGCACGCTCTACCGCCTCCATGATCGTTTCGATCGCTTCCTCGTCCGATGACAATTCCGGCGCAAAACCACCTTCGTCGCCCACGGAAGTCGTCATGCCTTTTTCCCGCAAAAGGGATGCCAGCGCATGAAAGACCTCTGCACACCAGCGCAAACCCTCACGAAAACAGCAGGCTCCCACCGGCATGATCATAAATTCCTGCACATCCAGCCCGGAGGTCGGCGCATGTACGCCACCATTTACAATGTTCATCATAGGCACCGGCATACGCCTGCCTGAAACTCCTCCTAGAAACCGATAAAGCGGAATACCAAGCGATGTCGCCGCCGCCCGACAGCAGGCAATGGATGTTGCCAGGATCGCATTTGCGCCAAAATGGGACTTATCATCCGTGCCGTCTGCCTGCATCATGGCACGGTCGATGGCATAAATATCGGATGCATCCATGCCCTTTAAGGTATCGTTGATCTCATCATTGATGTGCCCTACCGCCTGCAAGACACCTTTGCCGCCATAGCGTTTCTCATCGCCATCGCGGAGTTCTAATGCTTCAAATTCCCCGGTCGATGCTCCACTGGGTGCAGCACCACGCGCCACAGTGCCATCCAGCAGATGTACTTCCGATTCTACCGTCGGATTTCCTCTGGAATCCAGGATCTCCCTCCCGATCACTTTTTCAATTTCTAAATAATCCATAGATTTTTCCTCATCTTTCTATTCTTGCTATGGATTATTTTTCCACGGATCGGGTATTTTATTCCAAAATAGGATTTTAGATTTCTCCGGGATGTATAGCGATGAAAAAAACGGATACCGGTGACATTACATCACCAGTATCCGCCTTGTGCGATCTTATATAATTTTATTTTACAAAAATGCCTTGATCTTCTTGTAGATACCTGCTGCATCCAACTCATATTTCTCAAGAAGTTTTACGGCTGGACCGGACTCGCCGAAACGATCCTCTACACCGATACGGAGTAACTTTGCAGGCTGCTTTTCTGCGATCACTTCTGCTACTGCACTGCCAAGTCCGCCAATGATGGAATGCTCCTCAACGGTCACGACCTTGCCGGTCTTTGCTGCGGACTGCACCACCAGATCTGCATCCAATGGCTTGATGGTATGCATATTGATTACTTCAACGCTGATACCGTCTGCTTCCAGTTTCTCTGCTGCTGCAAGAGACTCTGCCACTTCAAGACCTGTTGCGATGATGGTAAGGTCTCTACCCTCTTTTAAGACAACGCCCTTGCCGATCTCAAACTTGTAATCCTCTCTGTCGTTGATGACAGGCACTGCCAGACGACCAAAACGAAGATATACCGGTCCTTCCATCTCATAGGCTGCCTTGACTGCTGCCTTTGCCTCAATATCATCGGATGGATTGATGATGGTCATACCAGGGATGGTACGCATCAGAGCGATATCCTCATTACACTGGTGGGTTGCGCCATCTTCTCCAACGGAGATACCGGCGTGTGTCGCACCGATCTTTACATTCAGATGTGGGTATCCAACAGAGTTGCGGATCTGCTCAAAAGTACGTCCTGCTGCAAACATTGCAAAACTGGAGCAGAATGGCACCTTGCCTGTGCTGGCAAGACCTGCTGCAATACCGATCATATTTGCCTCCGCAATACCACAGTCAATGTGGCGTTCCGGGAATTCTTTCTTAAAAACACCTGTCTTAGTAGCGGCTGCAAGGTCTGCATCCAGAACCACTAAATTCTCATGTTCTCTACCAAGACTTGCTAGAGCATTACCATAACTATCTCTTGTCGCGATCTTCTTTACTTCTGACATAATGCTTCCTCCGCCTTCTTTAATTCTTCCACTGCAATCGCATACTCCTCGTCATTTGGAGCCTTTCCATGCCAGCCTACTGCATTTTCCATATAAGAAACACCCTTGCCCTTGAGTGTCTTCATGACAATAGCGGTCGGCTTTCCCTTGGTCTCTCTTGCCTCCTTGAAGGCTGCGCGAAGTTGGTCAAAATCATTGCCATCTTCGACTGCGATCACATGGAAATTGAATGCTGCAAACTTATCTGTGATCGGATATGGAGAATTGACTTCCTCGATCGTTCCGTCGATCTGCAGATTATTGTTATCTACAATGACACAAAGGTTGTCCAGATGATGTGATCCGGCAAACATAGATGCCTCCCATACCTGTCCTTCCTGAATCTCGCCATCGCCCAGAAGCGTATATACACGGTAATCTTCCTTGGAAAGTTTTGCGGAAAGTGCCATACCTACAGCAACAGAAATGCCCTGTCCCAAAGATCCACTGGAAGCGTCAACTCCCGGTGTATGCTGGATACATGGGTGTCCCTGCAAATGGGATCCAATGTGACGCAGGGTCAAAAGATCCTCAACCGGAAAATATCCTCTGTTCGCAAGTGCTGCGTAAAGTCCCGGCGCGGTATGTCCCTTTGATAAAACAAAACGATCACGATCCGGCTTCTTTGGATCCTTTGGGTCGATATTCATCTCTTCAAAGTACAGATAAGTAAAGACCTCTGCCGCTGATAAAGATCCGCCCGGATGTCCTGCTTTTGCAGCATGCACACCATCAATGATGCCCTTGCGGACTTTCACTGCTTCTTTTTTTAATTCAAGATTTGTCATTGCAATTATCCTCTCTCTATTTTTGTTAAGCCTTTGGGGCTATCAATAAAGTTCCCGTACCAAAAAGGTCATAGAAAAACCTTACAGATAAGATTTTACTATGACCCCATTTTATTATCAATAGCAGAATTTATACAATTTTACGCAAATTTTTGAGTTTTCATGGGAAGTACGCACACTATGCCAGCCTGCACTCCTCATCCAGTGTCACCAAGATAATGTTCTTGATCGTAGATGCAACTGTCTCTACATTTTCATGGAAACGATCCTTGGCACAGACCACGTAAAAGGCATCCCCCTCACGGTGCATCTGCTTTGTCTTTTCGATCATTGACTTAACTTCCGCAACCTCGATCTCGCGCTGTTCGTAGAAACACAGGGTGAAGATCGTCGCGCTCTTGCCCTCGGTCTTACCCAGCGATACCACATCAAAGCCATCTGTGGTGCCTGCCTCATCATCATTGGTCCACCAGTTACCGGAACGCTCGATCGTAAACGGCATCTGCCCTCTGCGGCTGCGTTCTTCCAGATGTTCCCTGCTCATAGTAATGAATACCTGCTGCATGAAATTGTCAAGATCCGGCACAATATATGTATTCCACAAAAGATCCCATTCTCCCGCTACATAAAGATCCATATGCGGCACAATAAAGCGATACCAAAATACCGTGTTGCTATTAACGATAGAATAGCGCGTTTTTTTGCGATTGGTCTCCTCTGTGATCGCCGTCTGCTTTGTGACAACACCGATCGACATCAGCGCATTCAGATAGGGAACAACAACATCCTTCGGCTTGCCAACCTCAGCGGATAACTGATTAACACGGTTCATGCCCTGCGCCATCGCCGATAAAATGCAATTATAATAGGACAACTCCCTGAGTTCCATCCCCATGACCTGCTCCGGCAAAAGTGCTGCCTGTCCCGGACTTCCGGCAAAGATTGCCTCAGCCGCATCCTTTACGGACTTTCCCTGCATACGCAGGATCTGCGCCGGGATACCACCACTGATACCATAGTAAAGTGCCAGATCTTCCCCTGCTGCCTCCGGGAAAAATTGCTTTGTCTCCAGAAAATCCATCCCTGTCAGATGCAGGTGCAGATCGATCGTATCTTTCCATCTGGCTTTCTTTCCATAGAGATATTTCTCCATCAAGAGGAAGGCATCTCCGCAAAGGATAAGCTTGATTGGAAGATCCTGCCATATTCCCGTCACATAGGAAAACAAGGTTTCATCAAACCCGGCATCCGCCTTGACAAAATTCGGATATTGGTCGATCACGAGCAAAAGTTTTTCCTGCTTTGCCGTTTCTGTGATCGCATCTAAGAGATTTTCCAATGATGCCTGGCTTCTTTTCTCGGTATCCTCTCCCGCTGCCACGCCTGCTATATCTGCCTTTGCCAATACCTGCGCAAACATAGAAAGTTCCTGCTTTCCTGTCGTCTCATAGGCGCAAAAATAGATTGCCTTTTTGTCCTCAGCAAAATGACGCAAAAGCGTCGTTTTTCCCATGCCAAGAGCACCCGTTACACAAGCAAGGGCTTCTTTATCTCCTTCGTAAAAAGCGTTCAACGCTTCTAATTCTTTCTTTCGTCCAATAAACATCTGTCTGCTTTCGTCTCCCCGAAATTCTTCTGTGTACAATAAAATCTGTCGTAATCTGACCTCATAATCAGGATGCGGCAGGTTTTATTGTAATACGTTTCAACTATGCTTGCAATGCCTTTTGGACAATTAAAAAAACTAGTAGTTTCACAGGGCTTTTACCTACAAGATGTGGGGGTGTGGCACTTTATGTAAACTCGGGTGTCTCTTCCAACACGAGAACTTCCTTGCCTTCAAATGCAAATCCTAATTTGTAGATCCTTGTTCGCTCAATGCCGGATGCAACTAGATCTGCCTCATAGTCCCGTTCCTCTATCTGTTCAAGTGCGTGCTTGGCTGTATCTTCCAGTCCCTTTTCCTTTCTCTCATCCAATACCTTAAACTCCATGATAAAAGCAGGATCTTCCTCCCGGAGCGGATAAAGGGCTATGTCGTATCGACCTCTTCCACTCTCCCGGTTCGACACGATCCGATAGATCTCCCGCAACGATACGATCAGCCCCAAAACAAAGCCATGATAGAAATTCTCCGGTGTACGGCTCTTTGGACCTCTCGCCACATCAAAATAACTCATAGACGAATAGGTCAGATCCAATAAAATATCATTGAGCATATCTATATCATGCCGAAGCAGAGCATCGGTAAAATGCTCATAGGAACTGCGGCCATTGAAAAACATGCCCATGATCTCTGTACGATACATACCCATGACTTCCTCATTGGTGACCGAAAGATCACACTCTATGATTTCATTCTGTTTGACGACATTTTCAGCCTTTACATAGCCGACTGCCAGAAACAACGACCACAAACTCTCCTCATCGCCATCCAGATATTGGAATGTCACACACTCATTGATCCGTTTGTGTAACTTTTCTCCCCGCATGAGTTGTTCTATCTCGTACTTGCTCTGTACCGGATGCCTGCGGATCATTTCGCCGATCAACTTGTTGCTGCTGGTGCTGACCCAATATGCACAAGGCTTACGGTCGCGCATATAATTGCAGATCGACCACGGATTGTAGATATCCTTTCGGTTTCCAAAGATAAAGCCATCATACAAAGCCTTGATCTGTGCCATTTCATCTATATTTTGACACTGTAAGGCATCCTTTACTTCCTCTTCTGTAAAACCGCAACAATCACTATATGCCTGACTTGTCGTTGTGGCAACTTCTACGTTGTTGAGATCAGAAAAGAGGGAATTCTTGGAAATCCTGGTAACTCCCGTAATGATGGCACGATCATAATACTCGTTTTCCTTAAATATATTGTGAAACAACTGGCGGCAGGTCTCGATCATTTCCTCCCAATAGCCCCCTGTGTATGCCTCTAAAAGTGGCGTGTCATATTCATCCAATAAAATATATGGCTTCACACCATAATGCTTGTATAGCAACTGGCACATGGTCGGTATGGCTTCTTCCAGTACAGATCCTTCTCCGGCTGTATCACCGGAAAGTCCCCGGTAGATCGCAGAAAATCTTGCCTTATCTTCTTTACTCAATCTATGGCTTTCCTGCAATTCCTCATGTGAAAAGTAAAGGCTGCTAAAATTGATCCGAATTCCTTTGATCGCCTGCTCATAATCTTTGCCTTTACATCCTCCAAAACTGATCGAGATCACAGGTATCTTCCCAAAATGGGCGCGTGCCACGGAATCCTTCCATACATGTAATTTTTCAAATCGTTCCGGGTGATCGCTATAGTTCGGATCGAAAAAATTCTCCAGGGTGCTCAAAAGCATAGACTTTCCAAAACGCCTTGGTCTGGTAAGCAGAAGAACCTCCGACTTGCGGCGCAGCCACTCTGAGATAAAATGCGTCTTATCCACATAAAACTGCTGCCCACAGGCAAATGCCTGAAAATCATGATAACCAATCCCAATCTCTACATCCAGATAAGGGTTGCGATGCAAAATCTCCTGTATCTTTTCCTGATATGCCAAAAGACGCTTCTTTTCCTCGAGTAATTCCATCCGCCGGTCAAAAGCAAGCAATACCTGCTCACGATCTGCAAGTTTTACATAGTAACTGACGGATTTTCCGTCGATCGTCCGTTGGATATAAGGCTGTTTTTTCCCCTTGATATTTTTATAGGTCAAAGTCCCCTTGGGTAATTGCTCCAGTTGTTGGTCAATCTCTTGGATGCGTTCTCTAGGATTAGACATGATACACCTCCCGCGCAAAACAAAATGGTTATCCGTGGTTATACCATCACTATATAACCACGGATAACCATTGTCAATTCTTTTTTGTGTCCTACCTCCTTGTCGCCCGGAAAACCGCTCCATTGGTAGCACTCACAAATATTTCTGTCAAGGTGAGCATTCCCACCAGTAGCGCCCGCATTTTTATACTATCCACATAATAGCAGACAATCGCAATTCCTATGCAACATGTGACAACAGACAAGATCAGGGCGATCACGCTATATGCTTTCATCTCTAAGGTTTTTTCACGGAAGACTTCAAGAGCATTTTCTGCTACTTCCTCACACGCTAATGCATCCTGCTTTTCATCCTTTTTCGCGGCAAATAATTCAGCACTTGTAATCCCCAATGCTTCTGCCAAGACATCAAACAGTCCAAGATCCGGGAAACCTACACCTCTTTCCCAGCGACTGATCGCTTTATCCGTTACGCCTACCTTTGCTCCAAGTTCTGCCTGTGTCATATGCAGTTCCTTGCGACGATTTGCGATAAATTTCCCCATTTCTCTTGCTGTCATATGAACGCTCCTATTCTTCTTAAATATCTCATGTTACTTCAATAAATTCCTTCCCGTCCATATGCTCTTGAATTCGTTGCATTGGTCCACCCCATAGTCATCATGAGCATAACCGTAACCAAACTACGGATTTTTAGATCGTCAATATAATATCCTGCTGCTGCCACTCCTATTATAGCCGCAACTATAGACCATAATAATGCCACCAAACTATATCTTTTTACTTTGCGTATACGATCTTCAAATAATTCAATAGCACTTTCCGCCACCTCACTACCGGCTAGATCATTGTCTACTTCATTCATTTTTCCCGCCAATAGTTCTGCACTCGTAACACCGATAGATTCTGCCAAGACATCAAACAGTCCAAGATCAGGGAAACCCACTCCTCTTTCCCAGCGACTGATCGCTTTATCCGTTACGCCTACCTTTGCTCCAAGTT
>CAVLBP010000032.1:0-21448 GCA_963661325.1 bacterium | reverse complement strand
AATGCCTATCGCACCCAGCAGGCGCTGGCGACAAAGTATCTGGAAGAACAGGTGGCGCATTATCAGTATCTGAGTGAGCGTGAGCAGAATACCAAGCGCTTCCGGCATGATTTCAAGTCGCATATGGCTATGGCGAAACAGTTATATGAGGAAGGCAAGCGGGAAGAGTTTGAAGCCTATTTCCACAAGATGACAGAGCAGATCGCCGCCATCGGCAATCGTGTGACTGTCAATAACGATATAGCGGATGCTATCATCAACCGCTACTATGATGAAGCGGCACTGGCAGGCATTATCATGGAGGTGGAAGGTCACTTCCCGGGAGAATGTTATGTGTCTGCTTACGATCTTTGTACCGTCTTATCCAATCTTTTGAGCAATGCTATAGATGCAGAGAAGGAAGCGGGCGGCAAGTCCATATACTGCGGCGTACGTTATGATGAGACACAGATTTTAATTGTAGTGAAGAATGATTATGTCAACCCTATCAAAAGGACTGACAATCGGTTTGTATCAACGAAAGGAGATTTACGACATCAGGGATTCGGAATTGCCAATATCAACGAGGTGGTCCGCAAGAATAACGGACACATCTTTTATGATACGGCAGATGCCCGGTTCGTCGTTCGGTTAAGTTTATGCAATATGAAGCAGAATTCTTAAAGATCGCGGTAGTGGACGATGAACCACTATGGCAACAGAAGACAGTAGATGTGATCGAGAAGAAATATGGTCTGGATGCACCGCATATCGACCGCTATTCCAGCGGCAGGGAACTTTTAGACCAAAACATCTATTATGATATTCTATTTATGGATATCGAAATGAAAGGGCTGGATGGTTTTGAGACGGCAAAACGTTACCAGAAGCAATATGAATATGCCAAGATAGCCATGCTGACCTCCCATACAGAGTTGAGCCGCAGAGGTTATGTGGTCAATGCTTTTCGATACATTGATAAACAGTGCATGGAGGCAGAGATCACAGAGGCGTTGAGTGCCGTGCGCAAAGCCAAAGAAAAGGAGCGATGCATTGAGGTCAATATCGTAGGGCTCGGAACCATGCCGATCCTAATCAAGGACATTATCTATGTCAATATGAACCGCAGAAATATACTGATCCATACGCGTAAAGGCGATTTTATCAGTTCTTGTACCATGCATGAGATGGAGGATCTGGTAGAGGGCTGTGGCTTTTATCGGAGTCACCGTTCCTATCTGATCAATTTAGATGAGACCATCAATTATGAGGGCATGAATATCATCATGAGTGATGGGACAAAGGCATATCTCAGTAAGGATAAACAATCCGAATTCAAAGAAAAGTTATTGGCTCGTAAGTTTGAAATGGCAAACGGATAAGATGTGATCGTATGGATTGACGCAGAAAACGACAGGTTTCGCGCATGCAGCCCGGAGGGAAACGAGAAAAAATGATAAGGTTTCCATGGGTTATGAAGTTGATATAAGGAGACTGGGCGTTATGGACAAAATTACGATTGCAATCGCGGATGACCAAGAGATCACGGTGGAGATGCTATCCAATATCGTGGCATCACAGGATGATTTCGTTTTGGCGGGAACTGCCAGAAATGGAGAGAAAGCATTGGACTTGGTACGCCGATGCAAGCCGCAGATCTTATTGTTAGATATGATCATGCCGCTGGTGGACGGAAAAGAAGTAATGCGGCAACTGCAATCGGATGAAACTATATCACCAGACACCAAAGTGATCGTCGTTACGGCAGCAGACAGGCGGGCGTTAGCAGAAGAAATGTTTGCAATGGGGGCTCTTTATTATATTATTAAGCCTTTCGATTCGGAGACGATCATTCAAAGCATTCGTGCGGCACTGGGTCAGGAATTGATCTGGAAGAGTTCGGAAAATGCTGGCATGAACGAGAACGCACAGGGCAAGCCTTTGGAGCATCGCATTACGGAATTGATGCTCCTATTGGGTGTGCCGGCGCATTTGCGGGGATATCAATATTTAAGAGAAGCCATCTTTATGGTGGCGACCAGACCGGATACCAGACACCAGATGGCAAAGATCGTCTATGGACAGATAGCAGAAAAGCATGGCGTGTCGAACTACACAGTAGAACGAGCCATACGCCATGCCATTGAGATCGCCTGGAGCAGGGGCGATATGGATACCATGGATCGGATCTTCGGCTATACCGTGCAGGCATCCAAAGGAAGACCGACCAATACGGAGTACATCGCTGCCGTTGCAGATTATCTGATCTTGGCAACTACATAACCGAATTTGACCCATTGGTACATATCATTGTAATCATAACTGTCGACTGTGATCGTCTCACCATATTCGGTGATCGGTTCCAGACGACAGGGTTCTGTTTGACGAAATCGCCGGATATACAAGCGGCGATTTTTCTTATTGAGAAAAAGTCCGGTGTCACCGTCTCTTGGAGGTCGCTGGCAGACCAACAAAATATCGCTTGCGTGATATGCCGGATGCAGATGGTTGCTTGTGACACGTACGCCACAGGTGACTTCAGCACCGTAAAAAGGTCGATAAGGTGATACGTCAAAGTATTCTACATTGGAAGTATCGTAGTGCATGCCATCTTCCATGTTACCGAGAATGGTATAAAGAGGAAGGAGTTCCTCTGAATAGTTTTCTGTTTGTTCGTTTATCTTTGATGACTGAGAAGCAAGAGCGTGTTCTAAAGCAATAGATGTGCGTATTGCCTGCTGCCGTTCCTTAGAAAGAGCGCGATAATCCATAAGCAGTTTCATTTCAGGCACAATGTCGCCACATAATTCAAAGAAAAATTTCCCTGTCGCCTGATAGACCAGATAGGCAACATAGATAGGAATCTTGGCTGATTTGCCGGATATCATATATTTATAAGAAGAATGGGACATCTGCAGTTGTTTCGCCATCTGTGCCTGCGTCAGACCGAGTTCTTCTCTTACGATTTCCAGATTCTCAATAAAATTTTGCGTGATTTCCATACTAGTCATGTGCTGCTATCTCCCCTAAGTCTAAAAATTCTACTTGCGTTACCATTATAATCTAGTAAAGTATAAAAATCTAGGTGAGATTTTCGACTTTGAGACCTGATATAATGCACAGGTGTGAAAAAGTTATAAAAAGGAGAACATGAAAAATGAAGAAGATCAGGGTTGGTATAGCAGACGATAACGAACTTTCGCGGCAGATGCTTCGTGCGATCACAGAAATGGACACAGATCTGGAGATTGTTGGCGAAGCGATGAGTGGCGTGGAAGCTGTGGCACTGGTGAAGAGTCAAAAGCCGGATGTCATGTTATTGGATGTTGTCATGCCCTTAGGGGATGGTTTAGAGGTTTTGAGTCAGGTAAAAGAGGAGAAGAATATTGCGACCAAGTTCATTATGGTCAGCGCACTTGGGGATGAGCGTGTGGCGGCAGATGCTTTTGCCAAAGGGGCAGAATATTACATTGTCAAACCTTTCCATGCGGATCTGATCCTGCGAGAGATCAAGCGGAGTGCCGAAGACCGGATGCAGGGACAAAAGCAGAATGTCCTAACGCGTGTCTACAGCAATCCGCGGACAGATGAGGCAGCGGGCATCCGCCGTGAGATCACCAGACTTCTCCTGTCAGTCGGTGTACCGGCGCAGTTAAATGGATACCAGTATCTGCGTGAGGCAATCTTTATGACCTTGCAGAGCGTTGAGTATATCTCCTCTGTAACAAAGAGGTTATATCCGAGTCTGGCAGACCAGTTTAGTGTGACGGCGGCAAGCGTCGAGCGTGCGATCCGTCATGCGATCGAGACATCCTGGGCGCGCGGAAGCGTGGAGACGATCGATTACATTTTTGGATATACGGTGGATGACTGCAAGGGTAAGCCGACCAATTCGGAATTTATTGCCATGTTGGCTGACCACATCCGCATGGGATACTGCAAACTGGCATAATCGGTCAGGCAGGGCTTTTTGACACTCTCTTACAAAAGTGGTAAAATGCATTCATTCTGTAGATAAATACTCCCTGTAGGAGGGAATGGATGAGAAAAGAAGATATATTTGATCGGGTTGTATCCGTATCGTGGCTTGGCTGGTTTCGTCCGATTTATTACAAATATCGGGAGATGTGGCTCTATGCCTTATTTGGATTAGGTACAGTACTTATCAATTTATTTGTATATTCCTTATTTACCGAGACCATAGATCTTGGTGTCTTAGTGGCAAATGCGATCGCTTGGATCTTTGCCACTTTGTTTGCGTTTTACACGAACCGTCGCTGGGTATTTATTTTTCACCCCAATGGTGTGTATGCCTTCTTTGTGCAGTTGGGCGGATTTTGTTTGGGACGTCTGCTGACGCTTGGCATAGAGGAAATGATGCTATATTTCTGCATCGAGGTTTATCATTTGCCAAACATGTTGATCAAGATGCTGGCACAGATCATTGTGATCGCACTCAATTATGTGTTCAGTAAGTTGATCGTATTCCGAGGGAAAAAGTAGGAGAGTCAGATATGACATGGATACAAAAAAAGGAGAACCGCTTTGTATGGGCGGTCTTTTGGATCAGCGTGATCGTTCGAACGGTGCTGGGATGTTACTATCCCCGTACCGTTAATTGTTATCCGGACGAGGCTTTATATTTGTCGGCGGCAGCCAGTCTGTGGAATCAGCACAAGGTTCTGGCATTCAATCTGCCGACAGACTTTGGAAAGATCGGCTATTCGCTTTTGATCGCGCCGGCATTTGCCTTTTCGAATCTCAGGCTGCGGACTATGGTCATAGGTTTTATCAGTGCGCTTACCATGTCCATGGGACTTTTTCCGGTCAATGCGCTGGCAAAGAAACTTCTACAAGAGGAAAGATTTCGCAGGTGGAGTCTGCTTTTTTATGCCTTGTCTGCGACTATGACCTATTCTATGACCTATGCCAGTGAAGTCCTCTTTATACCGGTCATGGTACTTTTGATCTATCTGATCTATCAGTTGCTGACTGATGCCTGGCAGGGAAAAAAGAAGTTGCTCATGCTGGGCGTGACGGTACTGGTCTGGCTGTTTGCATATCTGGTCAAGGAACTGGTACTTGTAATACCGGTGGCGTTGGTCTTATATTTTGTGACAGACCACCTGCTGGGCTGGAGACACCGGAAAGAGATGAAAAAGGACAGTGCTGCACAAGAAAAAAAGCAGACCTGGAAATATCTTCTGGCACTGCTTTTGATGGCAGTCGCCTGTATCGGGATTTACCTGTTTTCCAATGCGGGAACACAGTATTATCAACTGGGATTTGATCTGACGCTTTTACAGGAACGATTCTGGTATTTACTATATGGAACACTCTTTTTTATCGTGAGCACACTGATCGCCTTTTTGTTCCTACCGATACTTTATCCGGTCATTTTTGGCGAGGTGATGGAGGAAAACGCCAGAAAATTATGTCTCTTTCTGGTCTATGTGATCGTGATCACGGCGGCAGTCGTATCCTATACGATCTATATCTATGAGGATTACCCAAGCCTGACACCGCGTGCACATATCCGCTATGTGGAGTATCTTTTTGTGCCGTTTTTGATCCTCCTTTTTCATCTATTGGAACAAAAAAGACCGGCCTTTGCTTTGCGTCATGTTCTGGTTTTAGCTGCAGTCCTTGGTCTATGTCTCTTCACTTTTGTCGGCTTTAACGGACAGACGATCGACCATACCATGCTCTTTTTCGTTCAATTATTTTCACAGGACGGACATACATTTTTGACATTTAAGGCAAGATTGTGTGTTATGCTATTGATAGTAGCAGTGGCAATTTTTACCTATTTGTTTTATAATAAAAGTAAGTTTTTTATTACATTATTATTGTCAGGAATTTTGATCGTGTCGCTTGGCAATAATATATTATCTACATATGTCCAATATAAGACGCATACACACACGCAGGCGGAGACGGCTGAGGCGGAGCAGGTATGTGATTTTGTACGGGCACATGCGGATGTAGGCATTGGGGTCTTAGAGCCGGTTACCCATGAAGAACTGCTCGACACATTTTTGATCGATTGTGATAATGTGCGCACCATTGGTATTGCCGGAGGCTGGTACTTTGCCCTGGCACAGGGGGACATGGCAAAATACGGTCTATGTACAGAAGGAGAGGTGGCAAAGAATGTCATGTACGAGCCACCGCAGATGCTGGATTATATTTTGGTGTCAAATGGTGCCTATACCATAGAGGAGACCGATGCTATGACACAGGTGGCAGAGTATCCGAATCTGGGCTATACTCTTTATCAGTTGAAGGATCCTACGCATTTGCCGCTCATGTATGGCGGGACGGTTGAATAGATACGATCGGAATACAAAGTGAGATTGGGAAGGTAATAAAATTATGACAAGAAATGAAGCAGAAGAGATTTTAAGAGAACACGGACAAGAACATGTCTTGAGACATTTTGACGATTTATCCGCGGAGGCACAGGAGGGGCTTTTGACCCAGATCTCCGAGGTGAATTGGGATGATCTGGCACTTGCAGGTGTGCAGGACAAGGTTCCGGTAGGAGAGATTTCTCCGCTTAGCGCTGTGGATATCGATGAGATCAATGCGCGCCGTGCAGAGTTTGAACAAGCCGGTTATGAGGCAATTCGGGCAGGCAAGGTTGCAGCACTTTTACTGGCAGGCGGTATGGGGACGCGTCTGGGATTGGACAAGCCAAAGGGAGAGTTGAATGTAGGTATCAACCGTACCCTGTATTTATTTGAGAGCCTCATCCACAATTTGATGGATGTGACAAGCGTAGCCGGTCAGAGTATCCCACTTTATATCATGACCAGCGAGAAGAACAATGACGAGACCATCCGCTTTTTCGAGGAACATGATTATTTCGGTTATCCGAAAGAGTATGTCGCCTTCTTCGTACAGGAGATGGCTGCGGCTGTCGACTATGATGGCAAGTTATTGTTAGAGGAGCCGGGACGTCTGGCAACATCACCAAATGGAAATGGTGGCTGGTTCTCATCTTTGAAGAAGGCGGGACTGTTGGAAGATGTACATAAGCGTGGCGTAGAATGGATCAATATTTTTGCGGTAGATAATGTTTTGCAGCGCATCTGTGATCCTGCTTTTATCGGAGCGACCATCCTCAGTGACAAGGTCAGCGGCAGCAAGGTGGTACGCAAGGTAGACGCTTATGAAAAGATGGGAGTTCTCTGTCTGGAGGATGGAAAGCCTTCTGTTGTGGAATACTATGAAATGAGCAAGGAAATGGCAGAGAGCACCGACGAAAAGGGAAATCTTCTCTATGCTTTTGGTGTGATCTTAAATTATATTTTCCGTGTAGATAAGTTGGAGGAGATCGTGGGACGCCATCTTCCGGTACATGTGGTGGAGAAAAAGATCCCATATATCGACGAGGCGGGAAATCTGATCAAGCCGGAGTCGCCAAATGGCTACAAGTTTGAAACACTTGTTGTGGATATGATCCGTATGATGGATGACAATCTGCCTTACGAGGTCGTTAGAGAAAAGGAATTTGCACCGATCAAGAATTTGCATGGTGTGGACTCGTTAGATTCAGCAAGAGAATTATTGGAGAGGAATGGAGTAGAGTTATGATGAGAGTTTTCATCTGTCCGGAATGTGGATGGATTCGCACAGTATCACGCAGAAAAGAAGTAGAATGCCACAAATGCAGTGGCCTGCAGATGCTGCCATCCCGTCTGACCTTTGTAGAGTACTCGCGGATGAGCGACGAACAACGTGAAGATTACGCACAGTCCTGGTTGTTTATCCACGGGAAGGCAAAGGCATAAGAGATTTTTACACGACAGAGAAAACGCGCAGGGAGCATGAAAGCATCCTTGTAGGGAGTTATGGGCGTACAGGAGGCATGAATGTACCGAGACGAAAAACGTAGTTGGATGAAGCATCTGGATTTTACGATCCTGGATTTGCTCATGATGGAACTGGCACTGATCCTGGCATATGGCTGGCGATTTGAACATGCCTGGCTTTTTCAGCACGAGATGTATGTGCGTATTGCAGCAATCGCACTTTTGATTGATGTGTGTGTGGTCTTTTTTTCGGAGTCATACACAGGGGTTCTTCGAAGAAATAAATATCAGGAATTGCGCTCGACCCTGACCCATTGTCTTGTGGTCTGGGGCGGTATACTGGTATACATGTATGCGACGAAGACTTCTGTAGTATATTCCAGACAGATGCTCTTTGTATTTTTGGGGATCTTTATCATCCTGTCCTATCTTGGCAGGGTAATCCTAAAAAGAATCATCCGTAAGCGCAAACTGGAAGATCAGAACAAGGCATGGATGCTGGTGGTGGCAGATACCCATACGGTAGACCAGTGTTTAAATGAGATCGCGCATGACAAATATACCGATTTTAAGGTGTCCGGCGTGGTCGTCATAGACAAAGATATGCGAGGACAGACGATACAGGGGATCCCGGTTGTTGCCAGTGCGGATACTTTTATGGAGTATCTGCGGACCAATGTGGTGGACGAGGTTTTTATCAACGGCAATACCAGATCTTCGTCTGAGGCACTTGCGACAGAGATGGTGGAACTTGGCATCACGGCACACATCAGCCTGATCAATACCAAGCAGATGGTGCCAAACCGTCGTATTGAAAATTATGGAAGTTTTATTGTCCTGACATCCAGCATGCACATTGCCAATGCCAGACAATTATTTGTAAAACGCCTGATGGATATTGCAGGCGGTATCGTGGGCTTAGTGCTGACGGCGATTGCTTTTGTTATCTTTGCGCCTATTATCAAGATACAATCGCCGGGACCGATCTTTTTCAAACAGGTGCGGATCGGTAAAAACGGCAGACGCTTCAATTTCTACAAGTTTCGTTCCATGTATGTAGATGCAGAGGAACGCAAGGCGGAATTGATGAAGGATAACGAAATGAGCGGCAATATGTTCAAGATGGAAAATGATCCGCGTATCATACCGATCGGACATTTTATGCGCAAGTATTCCATTGACGAACTGCCACAGTTCTGGAATGTCCTAAAAGGCGATATGAGTCTGGTGGGCACGCGCCCGCCAACAGAGGATGAATTTTTAAACTATGAATATCATCACAAGGCAAGATTGGGGATCAAACCGGGGCTGACCGGTATGTGGCAGGTCAGCGGACGAAGCGACATTACGGATTTTGAAGATGTGGTTGCATTGGATACCCAGTATATTTCCAACTGGTCCTTGGGACTGGATATCATGTTGCTATTTAAGACCATTGGTGTTGTACTTACGGGAAAGGGATCAAAATAATGGAGATGCCAGGAATTTCAGTCATTGTTTGGCTGCATGAAACGAAAGAAGCCTATTTTCGTGATTTGCTGGAATCGCTGGTTTCCCAGACCTATGACAGATGGGAACTTTATGTGCTGGATCAGAGTCCGTCCTATGGATTTTCTGCCATGGTATCCGAATTTTTTCCGGAGGATGACCGGGCGCATTACAGACAATTAAAGAATTCTAAGGGGAGAGCCTATGCGTACAACATAGGCTCTCATTATGTGATGGCGGACTTTGGCAAAAAGGGACGTGATCTGGAAGGCAATTATATCTTCTTTGTAGGCCAGCATGACAGACTGCAGCCGGATGCCCTTTTACAGATCGCCGGTGCATACAACCGTTTTATGCAAAAGCAGGAAGAAGCGCCGGATCTGATCTATATGGATCACGATATGCTGGTGGGGCAGGATCGCATGGAGCCGCATTTTAAACCGGAACTGAACCTGGAACTCTTGCGGCACTGCAATTATATTGGGCAACATTTTCTGGTTTCCTGTTCAGCGGCTTATGCCGTGGGCGAGTTCCGCCAGCAGTTATCCTATGCCTGTGTCTATGAATATCTGCTCCGCTTGGTAGAACGAAAGGGGAAGAGCCTTCGGATCCCTATGCTTTTATATCATGAGAGAATGTGGGAAAAACTACCGCGGAAAGAGGAAAAAGCCTGGAAAAAACGTTTCGTGGCAGAACATATCCTTGCGGTAGAAGCATCCTTGCGGCGGCAAGGCATCCTGCTGGACGGTTCGATCGCACCGGCAGCCGGTGGGGCGTGGTGGCAAATTCCCTATGATGGAAAGGGCGTAGCGACACAGCAGCGGGACTATATGTTTTTGCATGAGCCATCGGTGCGTGCCCTGACGCGGTCGAATTTGCAGAAAATGTATGGACACTTGTGTCAAAAGGATGTTGCCCTTGTGGGAGTACGCTTTTTAAAAGGCGGCTTTGCCATGGAAAACGCTGGCTTCTTATATGATGCGCAGGGAGATATCTACCCGGCGTTTTATGATACGAAGATCTATCAGACGACATACGATAATCTGGCAGGTATTCCGCGGGAGGTTAGTATGGTGGATTTCCGCTATTGCATGATCGATGCCAGAGTTTACCGGAAACTGGGAGGACTGGATCCTAAACTTTCCGGAAGAGAACAGATGCTGGATTTCTGCCTGCGGGCAAAAAAGGCAGGATATCGCACGATTGTTGATCCGGGGATCATTGTCAAAAGCCCCGGCAAACAGGATGAGAGCAGTCAGGTTTCACGCGAGGCAATGCTGAAGAAGTGGGCAGATCTTTTGGCAGAGGGGGATCCTTACTATAATCCAAACCTGCCTATGGGCTTACACAATTATCGCCTGGATGTGATGGATGCCGAAGGGGAGAGATTGGCATAGGGGCTGTCAATATGCATTATTTCTTGACGGCAAACTTGTTATGGTATAAAATTCTAGTTTGACATATGCAATTTTGTAAAGCAGGTTCGACAAGGGAGAATAGAATGGCAAAAAAAGAGATATACAATATAGAAATGCCGCAGGAGACATCTGGCAAAAAGCGCAGCAGTGCTTCGCACAGTGGCGGTCGAAGTGGCTCACGCCGCGACCATGAGGAAGAGGTGCGTGGCAAAGGCAAGAAGGGCAAAAAGAAAATGACTCGCAGCCAGAAGCGCAGAAAGAGAAGAAAGACCATTCTCATCATTGAGGTGATTGTTTTGCTTTTGCTCTTGGCAGGTCTTTTCCTTTGGTTAAAGGTTGGTCTGATCAACTGGGATGATCTCAAGAACATAAAGACCAACAATCTGGATGAAGAGACACAGGATCTCTTGGATGATTATACGACGATCGCCCTGTTTGGTGTAGACAATCGTTCGACCGGTAATTATGATTCCGGTAACAGTGACAGTATCATGATCTGTAGCATCAATAACAACACCAAGGAAGTCAAACTGGTATCTGTTTACCGTGATACCTGTCTGGATGTGGATGGCGATGAGACCTTCCGCAAGTGTAACTACGCATACAACCATGGTGGAGCAGAGCAGGCTATCGAGATGCTTAACCGCAACTTGGATCTGAACATTCAAAAATATGTATCTGTTGACTTCTATGCCTTGGCTGAGGCGGTAGACGCCTTAGGCGGCATTGAACTTGATATTACGAGTGAAGAGGCCTCCTATATGAATGGCGTTGGTGGCTATACAGCCATGACGGCAGAAATTACAGGCCGGAAAGGCGGCGATGTTTCAGTTGGTACCCAGACCGTCAATGGTGTACAGGCAGTTGCTTATTGCCGTATCCGTTATACTGCAGGTGGTGATTTTGGTCGTGCGGAGAGACAGAGAACCGTCTTAGAGCAGATGGTGGCAAAATTAGATGGCGCAAGCCTGAGCGAATTGAATAATCTGGTAGATGCTGTATTTGATGATATCGGCACCAACTTTACCATGACACAGATCATTTCCATGGCAACATCCATGAAAGATTACCAGTTGGCAGGAACCGCAGGATTCCCATTTGCTAAGCGAACAGGTAACTTTGGTTCGCAGGGGAGTCTGGTCGTACCGTGTACACTGGAATCCAATGTAAAATATCTGCATGCATATCTGTTTGGAAATGAGGATGCGCAGTTGTCCGATGAACTGGTCAAGATCAGTGATGATATTGTAAACTTTACCGGCTATACGCAGGATGATGCGTTAGATTACGGCTTCTAAATCTATAGACATGAAAATCCGAGGGATAACCCCTCGGATTTTTTGTGTTTTACGGATGATGTTATAGCGAATACAACGAATCGGACATTAGGCAGAAACTTTTCATGAGAGGAGATTAGGACAGACAAGCAGCCGACGACAGAGTCTATCTGGATAAGATGTGCTGTCGCAGAACAGGGAGTCTCTATAGATGACAATTTGCTTTTATTTATTAGTGCTGTCTTTGCAAAGTTAGACAGTCGCTCGGGATGATGTTCGTCAGGAGCAGATATGAACGAAACTCTGAATATCTGTCCCTGACGGACACATCCCGGCAACTGTCGAAGCTGTGCAAGAGACAGCCCCATGCAAGCAAATTTGTCATCTAAGAGACTCTCCTAACCTGCTCCAAAGCACAACTTATCCAGATAGACTCTGTCGTTGTCTGTTTGTCTGCCTTTGCGCAGGCTTGTAATAAACCTCTGCCTAATGTCCGGTTCGCTGTATCCGCCTGCAAGACTTCAAAAAATGTCCTATTTTTCATCACAAAGTTATCACAATTAACCCCTACACTAAATGACATAAGCAAGGAACCGAAAGGAGACGATACAAATGAGCGAGTTCGATCAGAATACACAAGGCGAGAACACGCAGAATAATAATGGAGAACAGGCGAGTTCCGTTTATTCTTATAGTTACTCTGACATCAATCAGGGAGAAAATACGACCACAGGTCAGCAGAGCGGACAGACCTATACGAGTGATGCCGGAACAGGCTATCAGCAGAATGCTTATCAAGAGCAGAACACCTACAACTACAATCCTTATGGTGGACAGAATGCAGGCGGTCATGAGAAGCATCATAGAAATGGCAATGGCAAGATCAAACAATTCTTTTCCAAGGGCAACTTTGGAAATAAGTTGATGAAGGTTGTTGCGATAGCACTTGTCTTTGGCTTGGTAGCAGGCGGCACTTTCAGTGGTGTGACCTATGCGATCAGCAAGAAGACAGGCGTAGATCTGACCGCGGCAACCGCAAAGACGCTGACCACCAATGACAACGTGGACAGTACCGCAGTTTCGACGGCAACGACAGTATCAGACGTATCCGATATTGTAGAAAATGTTATGCCGGCGATCGTGGCAGTTACCAATATTTCCTATACGGAATATCGCAGCATGTTTGGACAGACCAAGACCTACGAGAGTGAATCCGCAGGATCCGGTATCATTGTCAGCCAGGATAATGATTATCTTTACATTGCAACCAACAACCATGTAGTATCCGGTGCAGAATCACTGACGATCACTTTCAACGATGGCAGTGCAGCCCCGGCAACCATAAAGGGAACAGATTCTTCTGTAGACCTTGCAGTGGTAGCGGTAGCGATTTCTGATGTGGAGGACAGCACCATGGATGCGATCAAGGTGGCAACTCTGGGCGATTCCGATCAGGTACAGGTCGGTGAATCCTCTGTTGTTATCGGTAACGCACTGGGCTATGGACAGTCAGTTACTACCGGCGTTATCAGTGCACTCAGTCGTGAAGTTCAGTTAGAGGATGAATCCGGCAACACAGTCACCAGTACTCTGATGCAGACAGATGCAGCCGTAAACCCGGGTAACAGCGGTGGTGCACTTTTGAATATGAAGGGCGAGGTCATCGGTATCGTTTCTGCAAAATATTCAGATACCAAGGTCGAGGGTATGGGCTATGCCATCCCGATCTCTACCGCCAAGGACATCATTGAGACCATCATCAATCAGGAAGTGGTTTCCGATGATGAAGCATCTTACTTTGGCATTGCAGGTGTAGACGTTGCCAGCGATGTATCAAAGCAGTATGATATGCCGACCGGTGTGTATGTCACAAAGGTAGCGGCAAACAGTGCAGCAAGCAAGGCTGGCATCCAGAAAGGTGACATCATCGTATCTTTCAATGGCAGAGAAGTAAGTTCTATGGATGAGATATCCAATGTGATGCAGTATTTGAAAGCAGGCACCAAGGTAGAAGTTGTTGTTGCACAGGCATCCAACAACTATGAAGAAAAGACCATGGAAGTTACACTTACCAAGAAAAATTAAAAAAGTCTATGGCGGACTTTCCTTTTGCTGGGAGAGTCCGCTTTTATATTGCCAAAAATATAACGAGCATTGTATGAAAAAATGGACGAAAATCTAGTGGCGAAAGACTTGTTGCAGGGTAGCGATTATGATAATATTTAACTTGGTAAAGAAGTGTTATTTTCTTTACAAACAGTAGGATGGAGGTTTAGCAGATGGAGAAGAAGAGAATCGTAATTGCATTAGGTCATGATGCTTTAGGAACAACACTTCCGGAGCAGCAGAAGGCACTGGTCAAGACTGCAAAGGCAGTGGCTGAATTTATCAAACAGGATTATCAGGTGGTCATTACCCACAGCAATGGTCCACAGGTCAGTATGATACATACGGCTATGTCTGAATTTTGCAGATTATATCCGGAATACACCGCCACACCGATGTCGGTATGTTCTGCGATGAGTCAGGGCTATATCGGATATGACTTACAGAATGCGATTCGTAGTGAACTTCTGACCCATGGAATATACAAGACGGTTTCTACCGTTTTGACACAGGTCATGGTAGATCCTTATGATGAAGCCTTTTACAAACCGAGCAAGGTGATCGGTCGTGTTATGAGTGAGGCAGAGGCTGCGGAAGAAGAAAAGAAGGGCAACCATGTCGTTGCTGTCGAAGGCGGCTATCGACGTATCGTGGCAACACCAAAGCCGATGGATATCGTGGAGATCGATGCGATCAAGGCACTTTGCGATGCAGGACAGGTTGTGATCGCCTGCGGTGGTGGCGGTATCCCTGTATTACAGCAGGATAACCACTTGAAGGGTGCGAGCGCGGTCATTGAAAAAGATACGATTGCCGGACAACTGGCAGACCAGTTGAATGCTGATATGCTTGTTATCTTGACCGGTGTAGATAAGGTATGTCTGGGCTTTGGCACAGACCATGAAAAACCTCTGGATTATATGAGCATTAAGGATGCGAAAAACTACATGGCAGCCGGAGAATTTGAGGAAGGTACGATGCTTCCAAAGATTCAGGCGGCAGTAGATTACATTGGAGATTCTGCGATCCGCAAAGTGCTGATCACAAAACTCTCCGCAGAAGATGCTGCGATCGGTGGCGAAAATGGCACCATGATCGGCAAATAAGAATTGAGAATAGGGATAGGAAAAGGAAATGGAACAGGTCAGAAAGACAAAAATTATTTGTACAATGGGTCCTTCCACAGAAAAAGAAGGCGTACTGGAAAAGTTGATGTTGGCAGGTATGAACGTTGCACGTTTTAACTTTTCACATGGAGATCACGAGGAACAGATGGGACGTTTGACCCAACTGCGTGCGACACGAGAGAAATTAGGTTTGCCGGTAGCGGCACTTTTGGATACCAAGGGGCCGGAGATCCGTCTCCGCGAATTTGCAGAAGGCAAAGTCATGTTAGAGGCAGGACAGACCTTTACGCTGACGACAGAGGAGATCATTGGTGATGAGAACCGTGTCTCTGTCAGTTACAAGGATCTGCCAAAGGATGTAGCAGCAGGGACACATATTCTGATTGACGACGGATTGATTGAAATGACGGTTACAGATGTTACAGATACCGATATTATCTGTAAGGTTGTCAACGGAGGTAAGGTATCCAATAAAAAGGGTGTCAATGTACCAAACGTTGAATTATCTATGGACTATGTCAGCCCTAAGGACTATAAGGATATTGTCTTTGGTGTTAAGGAAGACTTCGACTTCATCGCTGCTTCGTTTGTAAGAACAGCAGCAGATGTCAAGGAATTGCGTGGTATCTTACATGAACACGGCGGTGATGATATCAAGATCATTGCCAAGATCGAGAACCATCAGGGTATCCAGAATATCGACGAGATCATCGAAGCAGCCGATGGTATCATGGTTGCCCGTGGTGACATGGGTGTTGAGATTCCGATCGAGGAAGTGCCGATCATCCAGAAGATGATCATTAAAAAGGCATACCATGCCGGAAAAGTCGTTGTTACGGCAACACAGATGCTGGACTCTATGATGAGCCATCCAAGACCAACCAGAGCAGAGGCGACAGATGTTGCCAATGCGATCTATGACGGCACCAGCGCTATCATGCTTTCAGGAGAGACGGCTGCCGGAGATTACCCGGTGGAGGCTGTTGAGACTATGGTGCGTATCGCACTTCGTACAGAGGCGGACATCAATTATATTTCAAGACTGCGTGCCCGCAAGACCAATGACAAGCCAAGCATTACCGATGCGATCTCGCATACCGCTTGTCTGATGGCTGGAGACCTGAATGCAACCAGTATTGTGACGGTTACCAAGTCTGGACGTACTGCCCGCATGATCTCTAAGTATCGCCCGCAGAGCCCGATCATCGGTGGATGTATGTCAGATAAGGTCTGCCGCCAGTTAAATCTGTGCTGGGGTGTGATCCCGCTGAAGATCGAAGAAAAGCAGGATGCAGACGAATTGTTCGATCATGCACTGGAGCGCTCTAAGGAGGCTGGCTTGATCCAGGAGGGAGACACGGTAGTTCTTACCGCCGGTGTACCGCTTGGAATCGCAGGCACCACGAACTTGCTTAAAGCGCATATCGTGTAAGAAACATGCATGGATCATCTGTATAGTTTTGCATACCCTTGTGGGGACACTTTTCATTACTGACAAGGGAATATAATAGTGAAAAACCGATATAAAATGTGCGGTTGCTATAGAACGATTGCAGGGCTTTCGAGGAGCGTCGGCACTTAATGAGTGCTTTGCACGAATTTAGTGTCCGCTACGTGACGCAGAGAGCGGAAGCGTCCCTGCAATGTCCTATGCAACTGCACATTTCTTTTGACCTAAATTTTTAATTACAGGAGGAACAAAATTATGCCTTGTACTACCATTTTAGTTGGAAAAAACGCGTCATATGATGGCTCGACCATGATCGCCCGCAACGACGATTCCGGCTCCGGTCATTTTACTCCAAAGAAATTTATTGCCATGGATCCGGCAAAACAGCCAAAGGTATATACGTCGGAACTTTCCCATGTAAAGATCGAACTTCCGGAAGATCCTATGCGCTATACTGCCGTACCAAATGCCTTGAAGGGCGAGGGGATCTGGGCAGCCTGTGGTGTCAATGAGGCACATGTTGCCATGACGGCAACGGAGACGATCACTTCCAATCCGCGTGTCCTGGGAGCAGATCCTCTGGTCGTTTATCAGGAAAAGACGGAGGATACCGAGGAGGTTGCCGGAGGTATCGGCGAAGAAGATATCGTCTATATTGTACTTCCTTATATCCGTAGTGCCAGAGAGGGTGTGAAGCGTCTTGGTTCTCTGTTGGAGCAGTACGGTACTTATGAGATGAATGGTATCGCTTTTCAGGATCTGGATGAGATCTGGTGGCTGGAGACTATCGGTGGACATCATTGGATCGCCAGACGCGTACCGGATGATACCTATGTTGTTATGCCAAATCAGTTAGGTATTGATTATTTTGATATCGAGGATGGCCTGGGTCAGCAGAAGGACTTTATGTGTTCGGCGGATCTGGCAGAATTTATCGAGAAAAATCATCTGGATCTTTCTCTGGACGGCGATTTTAATCCAAGAGATGCTTTTGGCAGCCATGATGATTCTGACCATGTGTATAATACACCTCGTGCATGGTATATGGAGCGCTATCTGAATCCGAATTCTGCCAAGTGGGATGGCCCGGATGCAGATTTTACACCATTTTCAGATGACATCCCTTGGTGCGTGGTACCGGAGAAAAAGGTCACGGTAGAGGATGTCAAGTATGTGCTGTCCGCACATTTTCAGGGAACACCTTATGACCCATATGCAGCCTACGGCGACAAGTCCATGGCAGGTGCATATCGTTCCATCGGGATCAACCGCAATGACTTTTTATCTGTCGTGCAGATGCGCCCATATGCGCCGGAAGATCAGCGCGTCATCCAGTGGATCGCCTTTGCGTCCAACGCCTTTAATGTACTGGTGCCATTCTACGCAGACGTGACGGAAACACCGGCATATATGTCCAATACGACCAAGGCGGTTTCTACCGAAAACTTCTATTGGAACAGCCGCATGATCGCCGCCATGGCAGATGCTTCTTATGGCAAGTCTATTTTCCATATCGAGAGATATCAGGAAAAAGTGGCAGCAAAGGGACATGAATTGATCGGCAAATACGATGCCTTGATCGAAAAAGAGCAGGATGCGGAAAAACGCCGCCAGTTACGCCATGAGGCAAATCAGGCGATCACGGATATGTTACAGAAAGAAACGGCAGATACACTGGATAAGGTTCTTTATGAATTGAGTAACCAGATGAAAAATGCCTATTCCAGATCAGATGCATAAAAGCCAAAGCAAAGTCATAGGATAAACCAAGTTAGGTCTTGGGGAAACATATGGCTGATTATCAAAAACATAAAAATAATAAGATCAGAGCAGGCCTGGTTGTACTGGGACTGCTCTGTCTTAGTATAGGGCTGATCGGACAATATCGAAGCAATGCGCTGACAACATCGGCAAGTGTTGGTGGCAGGGAACTGCCGATCTACTGTGTCGATACAGACGAAAAGAAAGTAGCCTTGTCTTTTGATGCGGCATGGGGAAATGAGGATACAGCGCGGATCTTAGAGATTTTGAAGAAAAATGATGTGCATGTGACTTTTTTTATGACGGGAGGCTGGGTAGAGTCTTATCCGGATGATGTGAAAGCCATTTATGAAGCGGGGCATGATCTGGGAAACCACAGCGAAAACCATAAGAATATGTCGCAACTGTCTGTGGAGGAATGCAAGTCAGAATTGCAGCAGGTGCATGACAAGGTCAAAGAAATCACCGGCTACGATATGTTTTTGTTCCGTCCGCCTTATGGCGATTATGACAATGAAGTCATCACGACGGCGCGCGAGATGGGCTATTACCCTATCCAATGGGATGTTGATAGCCTGGATTGGAAAAATTACGGGGTATCTTCTATCGTGCAGACAGTCACAGAGCACAAGCATCTAGGAAACGGATCCATTATCCTGATGCACAATGGTGCGACCTACACGGCAGATGCCCTAGAAACGGTCATCAATTCTTTGCGCGACCAGGGCTATGAGATCGTACCGATCTCGGAACTCATTCATCGTGACAATTATCATATGGATCATGAAGGACGCCAGATATCGGATGAGACAAAATAAAGATCAGCGTGCCATATTTTTTGCCTGAAAGGACATGAGGTCGTACATCTCATCCGGCGTTTCCTGACAGCCGCCATCCAGCCACATGCGGATCATGGCGGTCAGTCCGGTATAATAGAAAGCCGCACAATAGTCTGCCTGCCGCTTGGAGGTAATGCCCTGCACTGCGGCATAGCGCTTTACACCATCAGAGTGTCCGAAAGCGGAGACGGCAGATAGGAAAGGCAACTGCGTGACCTTGGTCACATAGACCTGATAAAAAGAGCGGTAATTTAAGATGTGTTCAAATAAGGATAGGAATGTGGCACGGTAAAAGTCGTCGGTCAGATCCATGTTCTCGATCAGCGTGCGATCTTCTTCGACCAGTTCTAAGAACAGGCGCTTGGCGACAACGTCGAAAAAGTGATCCATATCGCCAAAATGAGAATAGAAGGTTGCACGCGTGATGCCGGTCTTTTGACAGAGCAGGGAGATGGAAATATCTCCAAAATCATATGCTTCTAAGAGTTTTAAAAAAGTATCACAGATCTGTGCATCTGTTTCCTGAAACTTCTTATTATTCTTTGTATTCATGAGAAAATACCCCTTAAATCTATTTGATCTTTTACCATCATAACACGCATGCGGCAAAAAAGCACATGCTATATTTGTGCCGTATTTGTCTGGATCTTTTTATAATGATGCAGGGCAAAGGCGATGCCGAGTCCAAGTGCTGCAAAAGTCGCGATCGGCTGTGCCCATACGATGCCGCGGAAACCTGCGATATGATCCAAGAGGTAGAGTGCCGGGATAAAGATCAGTCCCTGACGCAGAATGGAGACAAAGAGGGCGTAGGATGGCTTTTCGGTTGACTGTAAAAAGGTCGTACAGAGTTGGTAAAGACCAATGAAAGGACCGGAGAGTGTGCCGATGCTGATGACATAGACGCCCAGAGGAATGATGGTGGCATCATCCAGAAAGGCTGCAACCAGGGTGGAAGCAAATCCACGACAAAGCAGGGTAAGTGCCAGACCGAGCAGCACGGTCACGATGGATGTCTTTTGGATCGTTTCACGCATACGCTGCCAGTTCTTGGCACCATAACTATAGGAAATGATGGGCTGGACGCCCATGGCAACGCCGATCTGTAACATACCGATGATCATGGTGGCACGACCGGCAACGGAGAGGGCGGCTACATAGTGATCGCCGTGTGCGACCAGAAGATTATTTTCAAAAATGCCGGAGACACTGTTTAAAAGCGTGCTGATGCCGGAAGGCAGACCAATGGCAAGCACAGATGCCGCAATGCCGGAGCCAAAGGTAAAATCGCGCAGATGGATCGTGGTGTGCTGACACTTTCTTATAATAAAGAGGATATAGAAAATGCTGCTGCTGGCAGTACCGATCAAGGTTGCGATGGCAGCACCCGGAATCCCCATACCAAGCACTAAGATAAAGATAGGATCTAAAATGATATTTAAAATGGTGCCAAGGAGGTTCCCGACCATGGCGGACACTGCCGCACCCTCACAGCGGATCACCTGTCCGGCAGCGGTATTTAACATGGTAAGCGGCGCACCCAGCATGATAAGTGTCAGATAGGAAGCGGCGTAAGTACGGGTGTTGGCACTGGTGCCGATCAGATCCAGGATAGGATTCTGAAAGAGCAGGATGATGGCACCGTAGGCAAAGCCCATAAGGATGGAAAAGTAAAAGGAAAAACTGGAATAGCGGGCAACCTTGGAATCGTCCCCGCGCCCCATGGCAACGGAGATGCAGGAGGATGCGCCGGTACCGATCATGCTGCCGAAGGCGGATAGGATGGTCGTCAGCGGCATACAGAGGGAAAGTCCGGTCACCTTGTAAGGATCTTTTAACTGCCCAATGAAATAGATGTCAGCCATATTGTAGATGACCATGATCAAAATGGTGAGTATGGCTGGCAGGCACATCTTAGCCATCAGTTTCCAGATGGACTCCTTTGCAAAAATATTTGGATCTAATCGCTTTTGATTCTTCATGTTATGACACCTCATTTATTTCTGAAAAAATATAAACTATACAACTGTATAAATAATTATAAAGCATTCCATCAGATATGCAAGAGAAAGATAGAAAATTTTACAAGAAGATCTATAAAATTAAAATAATAATTATGAAATTTTTCTAAAGTGAGGCGATTGACACTGTAGTTAGATTGTGCTAACATATCAATGTCGTTAGAG
>CAVLBP010000031.1:0-22109 GCA_963661325.1 bacterium | reverse complement strand
CTGTTGTAAATGATGTAATGAAAGCCTGAACCATCGGCCAAAAACTAAAGATCGCGATCATGATCGCTGCAGGTGCCAAGAAGAACCAGCCTGCTCTTTGCTGTTTACCCTGTATGTTCAAACTCTTATGCTGCTTGCTCAAGTTAAGCCCCCCTTTTCGATTTCATTGAGGTTTCTTTATGGAAAACGGGGAGTCGGAAGATCCGATTCCCCGCTTTTTTTAGATATAATGTATGGAATTACTCTTCCATTGCAAAGTCGATATCATCCTGTGTCTGCTGAATTGCATCCTTAATAGATGTTCCATTGTGGATGTTTGTGATTGCTGCTGACAACTTCTCACGAAGTGTGTAGTGGTAATCGCTCTGTTCAACAGTCTTAACGTTTGCTCCCATTTCTACGATCTTAGCGTAGATTGGCTGATCGTTGAAGTAAGCAACGCCTTCCTGATATACTTCTGACTGTCCAGCTGAGATACATGTTGTGATAACACCACCGTTACGAAGTGCATTGTCGTATGTATCGATTGCGCCTTCACCACCACCAAAGGTGTATGCTAAGAAGTCTTTTGCAAGATCAACCTTGTCACCCTTGCAGTTTGCTGTGATGTAAAGTGAAGAACCACCGTTAGAAGCATATCCTTCTTCGCCGCCAAGTGTAGGCATAGAAGTGATCTCCCACTTACCAGAGTTCTCATCAACCTTCTCAATGGTAGGAATGATCCAGTTACCATTCATAACACCTGCAACTTTATCCTTCTGGATATCGTTGGTGTAACCATCCCAGTCGTTCTCAAGAAGTAATACGTTCTTTTCCTGCATTCTCTCGATCACGTCTAAGATCTTCTCTAATGTCTCATTGCCAACTAAGTTAGCCTTGCCATCCTTGAACTGTGAAACGCCCTCTGCCTGAAGCATCATGTAAGGGAGATCGTTTCCATCACCATCCATAGAAAGGAGATATTTGCCTGTCTTGTTGTAAACCTGCTCACCAATCTCGATGAACTTATCCCAAGTAATGCCTGTAACATCGTCAAGTGTATATCCGCACTCCTCAAGAAGGTCAACCCTGTATGCAAAAATAACTGTTCCGTTATCTACAGGCACACCATAATGCTTGTCATCAATGGTAGAGAAAGATAACTTCTCTGATCCGAAATCGCTCCAGTCGATATCTGCATCATCTACATCCTGCCATGCATCAGGATAGTTTGTTACATACTGCTGGATGTAATGATCCTGGAATAATACGATATCAGGTAAGTTGCTGTAATCACCAGCCTGTGCAGCGGTTGTAACTGCATTCTCAATATCTGATGACTGTGACTGCTCGATAATCTCCAGATTGAAATCCGGATGAGCTTCTTTGTAGGCTGCTGCAGCTGCCTTAAGAGCCGGAATGTTAAAGTTTGCATCCCATGCTGCAACTGTTAATGTGTTTTCATCATCTGAGGTATACATTGCTGCTGCAGTGCTTTCATCTGAACTTGAATCGTCAGTTGATGCATCACTGCTTCCCTTACTTCCACATCCTACGAATGTGGACATTGCCAGTACCCCAACCAGCAATAAAGAAACGACTTTCTTCTTCATTAAAAATCCTCCTTTAAACATCGCTTATTTGGAAACCCGTGTGAGTGAATGTCTTTCGGATTTCCTTTGCTTGAATATAAATCTATTATACCTAGCCATTTGATTATTTGTGATTAAAAACGCGCCTATTTTTTGCAAAATCAATCATTTAGAAACTTTTTCCATGTGCCTCGTTTCCCTCTTTGAACAATTTGCGGAAACTTTACCTTAAAATTTTGAACATATTGCACAAAATAAGAAAAAGCCGGGAAGTCATGCCTCCCAGCCCTTTAATGCACTGATCTGATAATTTTTCAGAATACCCTCCTGATAATTTTCTTTGTGTTTCCATTGATTTGGACTATAGCCCGTCAACCGTTTAAAATTGCGGTTAAATGTTGACTGGGTCTGGTATCCCACGCGGAAACTGACTTCCTCCATGGAGATATCCCGGCTCGCCATCAGATTACAGGCTTTGTCGACCCGCACCAGATTAACATAATCCAACGGTTTCATATGCATGGCATCCTCAAAGACGCGGCGAAAATGGCTTTGGCTCAAGCCACTTGCCTCGGCAATATCCTCTACGCGCACTTGTTCCATATAATGGGTATTTACATATTCCAATGCCTCGCGAATATACTCATTGACACGATGGCTGTGCATGGATCGGTCTCTTTCATCTGCCAGTCGTATCATCTCCACCACAAGTGCATAGAGATAACCTCGTGCGCTTGCCTCATAGTAGATGGATTTATCTCGATATTCCCGAATGATATTTAAAATCAACCGCGCCATGATACTATGATTTCGCTCCGTCTTCATCGTCCCCCTACGGTTGATGATGCTAAGCACGCGGCTTTCCAACATAGCATCCAGGTGCATTTCCTTCTTGACAAAACGCTCAATATCAATAAAAAGATATTCCCATTTGCAGATATGCCCGGGCTTGCTGTTGGTCGTATGCGGAATATTGGCTGGAATAATCGTAAACTCACCGCCTTCATAGTGGTAAACCCTGTCCTCTATGACCAGTTCACCATCCCCATGATAACAATAGCCGATCTCCATGTAATTGTGAAAATGAAGCATATCACGGATACCTGCACCATATTCCTGCTCCCAGCCTTTTCCGAGCAATGGCAGCACATAGGTGTCTGCCGGAATCTCATAATAGCGATACTCCATCCGCTTTTTCTTCTTTGCCATATCCGCCCCTCTATTTCAATTTGGAATATTTCTTTACATAGGTGTTACGCTGTAAGGCTGCATCCACAAGTCCCAGATGCGCATACTCTCCCTGCCTACGCCCATAGACATATGCCAGACAGTTCTTCTCCAAGACCATAGCGACCGCCTCTGCTTCCTCCGGATCCGCTGCCAGACAAAGTGCGCCGATCCCCTGGATAAAGACACAGGCTTTCTTTTGCAACTCTTTTTCTGCCTTTGTAAGAAATGCCCCATCCGCAGGATCCAGACATGCAAAGGAAACGCCTGCGATCTGCGCCATGTCATCGATCATAGGATAAATCTTTATCTCTGTCCCTGCTATGTCCTTGACCACTTTTGAATGATCTAACAAAAGACTTTTCTTTCCGGTCTTATCCACCAAAGCCTGTATGTCGTCAGGACTTATCCCCAGACTTTGTGCGATGGTCCCCGGATCTGTCATGCGCTTTTCGTCCACGATCAACTGCTCTTTGTGACATATGATCTCCTCGCAGATGTCTTCCAAGGTCTCGCTGACAGCAAAGGCATGGTCATAGTCTCTTCCCAGACAGAGCACCCCATGATAACGCATGAAAAAGGCATTGCTATGGGTGTTTTTCTGAATGGCATCCGAAACATTGCGCATCAGATGCTTGGTCGAAGAAATTGCATACTTTGCACTGATGATGTCCGCCCCAAGGATCTTTTCCTCATCCACAGTCCTTGCAGGCAGGCTCTTTCCCGTCGTGCCGACCGCGGTCGCGTACAACTGGTGGGTATGGATGACAAAATTCACATCCGGTCGGTATTTGTATGTCTCACCATGAACGCCTTTTTCACTGGACGGCTTGATGTCCCCCTCATAAGAACAATCACTGATCTTGCAGACCACAAGTTTGTCCGGTGTCAGGCGGTCATAGCCCATGCCGCTGGGCGTGACCAGAAACTCCGTGTCTGAAAGCCGGGCGCTGATGTTGCCCCAGGTACGGGCAATGAGCCCTTTTTCCACTAAGGCATGTCCGGCTTTTATGATAAGTTCTGCCGCTTCTTCTCTGCTATATGCCATATGCTCCCCCTTATGAACGTTTTCTGTCTCAAAGTATAGCAGGTTTTCCCGGAACTGGCTACTCTATACCCGCCCGGTATGCACTGGGAGAGCATCCCATGACCTTGTGAAAGCAATCGGAAAAATGGCTTGCCGAACAAAAGGACAGATCCTCTGCGATCTCCGGCTCTGTGATAGCCGCCGCATTTGCCGGAAGCATGGCATAGTTCATACTAGAATTTTGCCAATTCCTGATCAATGTACTGCAATCTTTCTTCTGTCATATCTGACGCTCCGGCATAGCGATCCAGAATTGTTCTCAGACTCATATCATACATCTGTGACGGCAACTTGTCGAATTGAAGTACCGCGCCTAATTTTTCTACAATGTCTTTATTATTCTTTAAATCGCGGATCGTAGAATCGATACTATAAGTTTTCTTAAAAGGTGTTTTTACCTCATATGTCAACGTATATGTACCTGCATCCACATAGCAGATACCATCTTTTACATTGGCAAAGATCGGATTCTCCTTATCGCTATATGTCGCGTCTACAGCATCATAGAGGATAATACCCGCCTTGGCATCAAACGGCACAGTCACAGATAATGTCACATGAGTCGGGTCAAGTATCTTCCATGCGACCTCATAATTACCGGCGGCACTGTCATAATTTCCCCTTGCCTCTTTCAGATCCCAGTTGTAGGATGGTCTTATCAACAATTCCTTGCTTCCCGGATGCTTCTCATCCACAGAAAATCCCAAAACATAACGATAGATCCACTCCGCGATCGAACCATAGGAATAGTGGTTCAGACTGTTCATACCAGTGCTGGAAATATGTCCGTTTTCGTCCAGACTGTTCCAGCGTTCCCAGACAGTCGTAGCCCCCAGCAGGATTTCATGCAGCCAGCCCGGATAGTCCTCATTCAAGAGAAGTTTATAGGCAAGATCCGTCATGCCATTGTCGGATAACACCGGACACATGAGCGGCATGCCGGTAAAGCCGGTCTGCAACTTGTCATCATGCAGGGTAAAGAGTTTACGAAGCATCTGGCGCGTCAATTTCACATTATCGGAAAGTCCATACTTGAGGGCTAAGATCAATCCCGTCTGGGTCTTGATACAACAGCGCCCGGTCTGGGAGAAGTATTCTTTTTTTACCTCATCAAACTGGTCTTTTGCCAGATCTCCATACTCCGTGGCATCTGCATCCTTGCCAAGAACCTTGGCTGCTTTTGCCACGATATCGGCACTTGCCGCATAGTATATATTGGCGATATATTCTTCTTCCGTACCCCCCAAGACCTCATCTGTTCTGCCGGACGGATTATCCAGCGCCAGCCAGTCTCCATAGTGGAATACATGTCTCCAGCCATGGTCGTCCCCATCCAGGCGACGGATATAATCTACCCAGGCTTTCATGCTCTCATACTGGTCTGCCAAGATCTGCTCGTCCCCATAGAACATATACATATTCCAAGGGATAATGCAGGAAGCGTCACCCCAGACACTGGAGCAGGTATGGACGCCAACAGACGGCACCACATCCGGCACCATGCCATCTAAATCCAACTGCTCTGTATACATATCATGCAGGTACTTCCGATAAAAGGCATAGGTATCTCCATAGAATGTCGCTGTTGGCGAGAATACCTGCGTATCGCCCGTCCAGCCCATGCGCTCATCTCTCTGCGGACAGTCGGTCGGCACATCTACAAAATTGCCCTTTATGCCCCAACGGACATTGGAGATCAACTTATTGACCAGATCATGCCCTGTCTCGATATTGCCGGTGTAAGCCACATCACTGTATAGGGCAATGCCTGTAAAGTCCTCGATCTTTAAATCTGTGACACCGGTCACCTTGACATAGCGATAGCCAAAGAAAGTAAAGTGCGGCTTGATGATCTCCTCGCTACCGCCACAGATATAGATATATTCCGATTTTGCACTTCTTAAATTTTCATTGTAGAAGCAGCCGTCCTGTAGGACTTCACCTGTCTGGATGTGGATCTTGGTTCCCGCCGCTTCCTTTACGCGCAGGGTAAAGATACCGGCAAAGTTCTGTCCCATGTCAAAAACCTGCTCGTCCTTTGGTGTATGCAGAAGTTCGATCGGTGCGATCTGCTCATGCTCTATGACCGGGAGGCTGTATCTTGCCGTAAGTTTTCCTCTTGGGATCTGTAAGGATAATTCCGGCAGGTTAATATCATCTTCTGTCCTGCCCTCTGCCTTATCCTCTTTGACCAGGGTTTCAAATGTCTGGCATAAGGTCACTTTTTCCAAAGGAAGTTCCGGCAGCGTACGGTCCATATGTTCGCCATCATAAATGCTGGAAAGTGTGATCTGACTGCGCTCTACCTGCCAAGTCTCATCCGTTCCGATGACTTCTTCCTGTCCATCGGCATAGGTAATGACAAGATCTGCGATCAATTTGTGGGCGTCGCCATAGTAGCCCTTGTCTTCATGGGCATTAAAGCCAAAACGTCCCTTATACCAGCCATTTCCCATGAGGACACGGAGTTTTCCGCCATGTTTGACCTGATCTGTGACATCATAGGTCTGATACTGTAACCAACGATTGTAATTGTTCTGGTATGGGGTCAGATATTCCTCTCCAATCTTAGCGTCATCCCAGTATGCCTCATAAAGCCCCAGACCACAGATATAAAGTCTCGCTCTAGCAATATCCTTTTTTCCTGCGACTTCTTTTACCATAAAAGGATGTCTTGGCTCATCCTTGTCGCAGGTGATCCACCGCCCTATCCAAGCCTCCTCCATCTTTCCGGTCTCAAAAAACTGCACCGGGCTTTTGGCACTATCGCCCTCTTTAGACGTTACCTCCACCGTCCAATAGTATCTTGTGCGCGGTGCAAGAGACAGATCCACCGGATAGCCCAGACTGCTTGCATTTTCATCTGCACCGGAATCAAATAAGATCTCCTGCATTTTCTCATCTGCTGCGATGAGGATCTTTGCACTCTTTTGTTCCTTCGCCTTAGTATTTCTCACTTTCCATGAAAATGTCAGTCCCGACATTTCATACCCCATTGGATTGGTCAGATGATTGACCTGACATGCATATACTTCCATTTTCTACCTCCTCATACAACATTTCCTTATTTGATAGAATAGCAAAAGCACCAAATGGTTTTCCACCTACAAAAGCAACACAAAAATATGGCAATATGAAACTGATACAAAAAAGCGCACCCCACTGCGGGTGCACTTTGCTCTATTCTATAGATTTTTACTCTGTCTTATCTCTTCTTGGCTTTCTCATACGCTCATACCATCATAAGGACATTTAAAATCAGGAACTGATCTTTTGCATTAAACATGCTGATCGCATCAGATAACTGTCCCAGATTGTCTTTGTTGACGACCAGATATCCACCACCGAATAACTGGATGTTCAGACATTTGGACTTGTCGGAAGTATCTCCCAGTTGCAACTGGTTCTGCTTGCTATCCTCATATTTTCGCACCGCCTTTCTGCTCCCTCTCTCTGTAACATACCTTAGGCGGATGGTACGATTTCATTAACCCGGGATTTTTACAAGTTCTTTCCGCATGCTTCTAACTCAGCCATGGCGTCTGCATTCTTTGCCAGATCATCCCGTTCACTTGCACTGTAGGACTTTTCAAACAGCATATCCCACTTGAGGTAATTTCTGATACACTCAAACTGCTTGCGGATCAACTCATACTGTACATTTTCCAGAGAGTCTCCGCCAATGACGATCAGACCTACCTTTTTTTCCTTCATCTGTGCGCCACGACAATAACATTTGTCAATGATCTGCTTGATCTGCGCTGTCATGCCCCACCAATAAACCGGTGTTGCAAAGAGGATCATGTCTGCTGCCACCAGTTTATCGATGGTCGCATTGGTATCATCTTTATCAATACATCCCTTGTAGCACTCGCAGGCGTTACAACCCTTGCATGGACTGATGTTGACCTTGTCCGCTGCGATGATCTCGATCTCATGCGATCCCTCTGCGCCCTTTATGAATGCCTCGATCGCTGCCAGCGTATTTCCTTTTCTTGCACTTCCGTTGATAATTACAATCTTCATTTTGTTCCCTCCATGTCCTCTTCCTTATCATAAATGCTTAGGCATAGTGTTTCGCTTTCTTTAAGGAAACGATCCCCACAATAAGCAGGATCGGGAAGATGATCCCCGCCAAAATTCCTTTTTTCAGGTCATCCGAAGCCAAACCAGTGACAAAGCCAACGAGTGTCGGTCCACCGGAACAGCCCACATCTCCTGCCAATGCCAGTAAAGCAAACATGGCAGTACCGCCATTTTGCAGTGCCGCGGATGCCTTGCTGAAAGTCCCCGGCCACATGATACCGACAGACAGTCCACACAAAGAACATCCAATCAGAGACAAGAGAGGCGACGGCGAGAGCGAAATGCACAAGTAGGAAACAATGCAAAGCAGACTGCTCGCCTGCATAAATTTATCCAGATCGATCCGATCACCAAACTTGCCATAAAATGCCCGGGCACTTCCCATTAAGATGGCAAATGCCATCGGACCTGCCAGATCTCCGATCGTCTTGCTCACGCCCAAGCCCTGCTCCGCAAAGGTGGATGCCCACTGACTGACCGCCTGCTCACTGGCACCGGCACACATCATCATGAGCATCAAGATCCAGAATATACGATTTTTACACAGTTCCTGCAAGGACATGCCCGTTTCCCCTTCCTCGATCAAAGGTGCAATCGGAACCTTGCAAAAAAGAATGCCATTGCAGACCGGAATAATAACCCATAAAAGAGCTAAGATCTTCCAGTTTGCAATGCCGAAAAACCAGAAAAATAGGGTTGAGAGCAGTACCACGCCGACATGCCCCCAGCAATAAAAGGAATGTAAAAGACTCATTGCCTTTTCCTTATTTTCACTCGGGCAGGACTCCATGATGGGACTGATCAAAACCTCGATCAATCCGCCACCGATCGCATAAACAACCACGGCGATTAAAAGCCCGGCAAAAGCATTTGGCAAAAGATCCGGCAATACCACCAGTCCTGCCAGACCAATCGCAACAAAAATATGAGCCATTACGATCGACACCCGATATCCTATCTTGTCGACAAACTTTGCAGATAAAAGATCCACCAAGAGTTGGATGCCAAAATTAAAGGTGATCAGCATGGTGATCTGGCTCAAAGGTATTCCATAGGAACTTTCAAAAGTTAAAAATAATAGGGGAACGAAGTTATTTACGATTGCCTGCACGATATATCCCACAAAGCAGGCGTACATGGTATTTTGATATTTGTCTTTCATGTCTGTTTTCTCCTCACATTACGGGCTCTTAAATCTTCTCCCGTAAGCATATTTCCCTCATACTAACAGTATGGCTTACAATTTTCAATCCTTTTTGACATTTCTGAAAAACTGTGCTACTTTTAGTTAGTAATAACTAACCAAAAAGAATGTTATAAGGAGATGGTCTTGATGACACCGGAAGAATATAAGAAACTTTCCATCAAAGAATTTACTGAGGCACCGGTCCCATGCTCGAACTGCTCCATGACAAGTACCCAGACAAACACTATGTCGGGCTGGATCTTACGCCTGAGATGATCCACGTTGCCCAGGCAAAAAATCTTTCCAACACGGAGTTTCTGGTCGGTGACAGTGAAAATCTGCCTTTTGATGAAGGGACTTTTGATGCGATCATCTGCTCCAACAGTTTCCATCATTACCCGAACCCGCAGAACTTTTTCAACAGTGCCTATCGCGTCCTGCGCAAGGGCGGTCGCCTGATCTTGCGGGACTACACTTCCTCTGATTTTGTGGTCTGGCTCATGAACCATATCGAAATGCCTTTGGCAAATCTGTGTGGGCATGGCGATGTGAAAATCCTCAAGGCTGCCGAATTTACCGCCATGGCTGAAAATGCCGGGTTTATGGTTCTTACCATGGAAAAACAAAAGGGCTTCCACGCCCACTTGGTCGCACGCAAATAATATACTTTTTGTTATATCTTAATCGCAAAATATATATTTTACATGCCATTCCTTTTCCTGCTATACTGGAATAAAAACGAAAAGAATGGATAAAACAAATGAAACGCATTGACTTTGAAAACGGAACCATAACCGGAAATATTCTTGGGGCGGCACTGCCTATGCTGGTCGCCCAGATCTTAAACTTACTATACAATATCGTTGACCGCGTCTATATCGCACGTATTCCCCATGTCGGAACGGCGGCGCTTGGCGCGGTTGGTCTATGTTTTCCCCTGATCGTTATCATCAGCGCTTTTGCAAATCTTTTTGGCAGTGGTGGTGCACCTTTATTTTCCATCCACAGAGGGAAAAAGGAGGATGCCACCGCCAACCGCATCATGAACACATCTTTTACCATGATCTGCATTTCTGCCATCGTTTTGATGGTTATCGGACTTTTATTTGCCAAGCCGCTCCTGGTCTTGTTTGGCGCATCGCAGGATGCTCTGGTCTACGCCTATCCTTATCTCATGCTCTATCTGATCGGCACCCTGCCATCCATGATCGCAGTCGGCATGAATCCTTTTATCAACGCACAGGGCTATTCCCTCATCGGTATGCTGTCCGTTGCCATCGGCGCGACTGCCAACCTAATACTGGATCCACTCTTTATCTTTGTCCTTGGGCTCGGTATCCGCGGTGCCGCCATCGCGACCGTGATCTCGCAGTGCTTGTCTGCTGTCTTTGTCCTGTATTTTCTGATGAAGAAATCTGAATTGCGCCTGCGCCTGCTCCGCAAGGAGGAGTACCGGGAAAGTATAGGCTATGCCAAAAATATCACCAGTCTGGGAACCGCCGGATTTATCATGCAATTGACCAACAGTCTGGTAACCATCTGCTGCAACAACGTGCTGTCAGTCACCGGCGGCGACATCTATATTTCTGTCATGACCATTATTTCCAGCGTTCGCCAGTTGGTCGAGACACCGATCTATGCCATGAACGAGGGTACTTCGCCTATCCTCAGTTATAACTATGGTGCAAGACGACCGGCGCGGGTACGAAAAGCCGGTGTAGTCATGGGACTTATGATCTTTGGCTATACAGCAATCATGTGGAGCATGATCATTTTGATCCCGCATACCCTGATCCAAGTCTTTACCTCCGACGCATCGCTGATTGCGGATAGTGTACCCGCACTCAAGCAATATTTTGCCGCATTTATCTTTATGGATCTGCAATACATCGGGCAGACCATTTTTAAATCTTTAAATAAAAAGAAGCAGGCGATCTTTTTCTCCCTGCTCCGTAAGGTATTTATCGTTGTTCCGCTGACTTACCTGATGCCATATGCCCTTGGCATGGGGACAGACGGCGTCTTCCTAGCCGAGCCGGTCTCCAATGTCATCGGCGGCAGCCTGTGCTTTATCACCATGCTCTGTACGGTGTTACCAGAACTCAAAAAGATGGAAAAATCACAGGTGCAGTTCTAAATACTTTCTTCCGCTATCATAGGCTGCCCCCAACTTCTCATAAAAGGCGAGCGATGGCGTGTTCCAATCCAGACAGGACCACTCCATCCTGTTGTAGCCTTCCGCCTTTGCTCTCTTTGCGACCGCATCAAAAAAGTATCTGCCAAAGCCCTGCTTACGGTATTCCGCTTTGATATAAAGATCTTCTAAATGTATGCCAGCGCAGGCAGCAAAGGAACCAAAGACCGGATAATAGATGGCATAGCCAATGACCTTTTTCTCATATTCCAAGAGCAGGATCGTCGCGATATTTCGCTCAATAAGCCAGTATGACAGGCCTTCCTGCGTCCCTGTCATATCTTCCGGGCGCTTTTCATATTTTGCCATCTCCCGGATCAACTCCTGCACCAGAGGAATCTCATCCGCCCGTGCTTCACGAATTTCTAATGTATCATTCATGTTGTTTTTCCTTTCCCGAAGTTTTATATCATAGCCCTTTTAAATCCAGTTTATATACTGTCTTTTCCAATGGGCGATCCTCCAGAAACATGATCATATAAATTGGCATATATATTCTTTTTTCGACTACTTCCACATTTCCCTCGGAAAAGACATATGCTTCCTCAATTCCATACTCTGGGTTGCTTAATACATTATTTAACGCAGAATGTCTTTTATAATCTTTTCCCGATTTGATCTCCAGTGGAACAACTTTTCCCGAGAGTTCCAGCACAAAATCCAATTCTCCCTGTTTTTTGCTGTTAAAATAATATAATTTGTGTCCTTTACTAAGAAGTTCCTGTGCTACAACATTTTCAAAAAGAGCACCATTGTTGATGTCTTTTTCTTTATTTAACAGGGCTATCTTTACCTCATTAGAGTAATGACTTGTAAGCAATCCCACATCGGAAAAGAATAATTTAAACAAATTTCGATTTTCACTGATAATGAGCGGCACCTTAGGTTCACTGACATTGTAAACAGGAATGGCAACACCCGCATCCTTTAACCACAAAAAATCATTTTCTGTTCGATCATAACTAAGCCCTTTTCCAATCTGCGTAAATTGAAAACGCTTTGTTTTTTGATCCAGTTGCCCCGGCATAGCATCATATATTTCCCGAAGTTTTAATTTATACTTTTCTTCATATTTTGAAAAATCAGTCTTATATAAACGACTAATCTTTTCATGGATCTGTGCCACCTCTGCCAGATCATTGGTCTTAATATATGTGTCTACTGCTTCCGGCATTCCACCTACAATCAAGTATAAATAGAAAACATCCAACATTTTCTTATGCACAAACTCATCGACCGGTTGGTGCTTCTGAAAACTACTCTTTAACGCATCAAATGTGTCCTGATGGATTCCGACAGCCTGCGCAAATTCCATAAAACTGAGTGGATACATATCACAAATCCTCAAATATCCAACAGGCGCTGAACGCAGATCATGAAGTTCTACACCCAAAAGAGAACCGCTCATGATATACCTATAACTTCCATCTTCTACTAAAAATTTGATCTTTGTGACAATATCTTTATATTCCTGGACCTCATCCAGAAAAATAATTGTATTACCCTTTTCCAGTGATTTTTCAGAAACCAGACTTAACCGCAACAACAATTCTTTTGTGTCTCGTGCTCCGGAAAATAATTCTATCAACTCCGGGCGCTCTATGAAATTGAGTTCTATATATGAAGCATTACTTTCCTGTAAACATTGACGTATCAGATATGTTTTTCCAATCTGTCTTGCCCCTGTGAGTAAAAACGCATCTTTTCCAGATGAAATCCAATCTGTTACCATCTTTTTCGCCTGTCGGATAATCATAAAATCACCTCTCCAAGTATATTATGTTATTTTTCCAACCCAATTATACCGTCAAAATGTTATTTTTCCAACCTCTTTTTGCATTAAAAATGCTATTTTTCCAACCTTATAACTCTATTTCCTTAAACCTCTTCATCATTTCATTAGTCAGGCTGAACTCACCCGGCTGCAAGACAATGTCCTCTCTTTGCACCCACTCAGCGTACTTTAATTCCTCAGGATCCATGGTAATCCTATCGTCTCCATCCACATCACAGTAAAAACCGAGCAAGATGTCATTGGCAGTTCCCCACGGCTGTGACTTGTAATAGCGGATGTTTTTGACCCGGATGCCTGCTTCTTCCATCACTTCTCTTTGCACGGTCTCTTCCATAGTCTCGCCGATCTCCGTAAAGCCAGCGATCAGGGCATTGTAGCGAAAACCGGTGTGGTAGCGGGTAATGAGCAGTTTGTCTCCGTTAGTCACCCCAACGATCACCGCCGGCATAATGCGCGGATAGGCGGTGTAGCGGCAGGCAGGACAGACCATGGCTCTCTCTGTTTTGGAATGCACCATTTCATGTCCACATCTTCCGCAGAATTTTGTATCCCGATACCAGTCTGCCAAATGCTTGCCGGTCACTGCTGCAAAAAGTGCCTCATCCGGTCCTATGCCCTCTTTTCGCAGACTCTTTTCTTCCACATAGGCGTATCCCTCCGGTATCTCTCTTTCCTCCAAAAGACGGTCGCACAGAAAATATCGACTATCATCTATGGCAAAGAGATAGCGGATGTCAGCAACATACTCCTCTGCCAGATCCTTGACTCTCGGAAACCGTAACTCGTTTTCCTCAAAACAAGTCTCCTCCACTAAGATCCTGCCATTTACAATGCAAAGCAGCGTATCTTCTTTATCCGCCCGCACACTGGGATCATAATGGTTGTTTAGTTGATGTGGGTAAATATCCTGTATCATAAATTCTCCGATCTTATACTATTTTAAATATCTGCAAGAGCAGAAGCCATGCCAAACCATAGTAAGTCACCACTGCCACCAGGTCGTTTACCGTTGTGATGAGCGGACCGGATGCAACCGCCGGATCCACTTTGATCTTGTGAAAAAGGATCGGCACCAAAGTTCCCACCAGGCTGGAAATGACGATCGCTACCACCAGCGCTATGCCAACACAGCCGGAAATAAGCATTGCTGTCGCGAATGGATAGCCCTTAAACAAAGCAATGTAAATTCCCAGACAAACCAGCGCCATGATTCCCAGCAAAGCCCCATTGCAAAATCCGACTTTCATTTCCTTACCGATCAGACGGATCTTATCTTTGCCGCTTAACTGTTCATCCATCAGGACACGGATCGTAACCGCAAGGGACTGCGTGCCGACATTTCCTGCCATATCAAGAATCAAAGACTGGAAACAGATCACGACCGGCAGGACGGCAACCACACCCTCAAAGGCTCCAACGACTGTAGATACGCCCATACCAAGAAACAAGAGAATGATAAGCCAAGGCAGACGCTTTTTGATACTCTCCTTGGTACTCTCGTTTAAGTCTTCTTCTGCGGACAGACCAGCCAGTTTTGCATAGTCCTCGCCCAACTCATCATCCACAGCCTCGACCACATCCTGAGCGGTGATGATACCGATGATCTTCTTATCCTTATTTAAGACCGGCAGGGAATCTTCCGCATAGTCTTTGATCTTTTCGATGCTGTCAGAGATCTTTTCATGATCGAGCAGATAAGGATAAGCATAACTGATCAACGATTCCAGCGCCACATTTTCCCGCGCAACGATAAGGTCTTTGAGGTCGATCGCACCACAAAAACGTCCCCGGTCGTCCACCACATAAAGGGTCGTGATATTGTCATTTTCCCCTGCCTGCTGCACCAATTCATGCATTGCCTGTCGGATGCTGAGGTTTTGCCGGATGCGTATATAATTGGTCGTGATCAGGCTTCCGATCTCATCTTCATCATAGGAATTGATGAGAAGGATATCCATTTTCTTCTCATCATCCAGCATAGGACGAAGTTTGACCTTTACGCTCTCATCAATGTCTTCCCAAAGATCGACAGCGTCATCCGCCTCCATCTCGTTGATGATCTCCGCCAGTTTATCTATACCGATCTCCTCGATATAGGGTGCCGGATCATCCAGATAAGACATGATCTCTGCCAGCCACTTGGCATCCAGCCCGCTGTATAAAAGATTGCGCTCCGCGCGGTTTAGGTATTTCAGGCTCTGCGCAATATCATTATCATGATAAGCCCGGAGTTGTTCCCGCATTTCATCCATAGATTTGGATACCCGGATCATAACGGCAATCTCTTTTTCAAAAGTTGGTTCTTTTAATACTTCTTTTCTCATAATAAGCCTCCTTTTCCCCTAAAAAAGGGCATAAAAAATCCATCGTAACTCTGACGTTACACAAACTAGGGTTGTGATTTCGTTCTGACGATGGATCAAGGCTTATCTTGTATTTCAAAAATGGCGCACCTACAGACACTTGAAATAGCGTGTAAGTCCAGATCCATCATTATATGTACTTGAACTTCGACTATCACAACTGTCCATATGTTTCGCCTCCTTTAACTCATAAACTTTTCCGCGCTGATTATAGCACCATCACTCATCCTATGCAAGCCTATTTTACTTCTTTTGGCTCACAAGAAATCCGTTTTCGTCCTTAACAACCTCATATTCTTTTGCCATAGGATTTTCAGAACCCACGACACAATAGTCACATAGATCGGCGTTTCCGCAAGTCCCTGTGCGGATCAGACAGCCGTGGATCTGCGCAATCCCCCAGTAATCTGAATTGCACAAAAGCGGAAGTACATACAAAAGATCATGCTCCTTTGCAAAGTCTGCATTCGGGCATTGGGTAAAATGGTAACGGGTGGCACCCTGCTCCTTGTCAAAAGGCTCCGATACATTGCCAAAACCTGCCGGATACTTGGGATATAACTTTCTGTCCTTTGCCCCAACTGTATGAAGCACCTTATCCATGAGCCACATATCAAAAGACCGGTTCAGATCAAAGATCTTTCCCATGCTCTCAAAAGATCCCATAAACATGTGGGTCACAAATTCCTGTAGTTCCTCGATCGGTGGCTGGTCCGGCAAAGCCGGATAAAGAGAAAACACAAGCAGACCGCCGTAGATTGCCGACGCATGACCAGCCTTTTTGCCGCCATAGTCCGGCAGATCCTTCAAATATTGCTCATACTGCCGGGAAACCTTTTCCCAGATCTCCTGTCATCCCTTTGCACCTCCTTAGTGCTATAGTTAGTTCATACTAACTATAGCACCATTGAAGGGCTTTTTGCAATAGGATTTGTCTCCTATCCCTCCTGATGTTCAAAATCCAGATCCAGATTTCTGATCTTGACCTTAATATCATCCCGATAGGCTTCCCCAAGCATTTTTAAGATGATCGCAACATTTTCCTCTGCGGAATTGAGCAGTATGGCAGTCTGCGTCATCTTCGGATCTAAAGATAGCAATTTGGCAAAGCGGTATTTTGCGCTGTTGCCCACACAAAAATCAAGTTTTCCTGCTGCAACCCGATGCAGTTTTTCCATAGAAGTATAAAGATCACTTTCTCCTGTCTTTTGCATCGCGCGGTCATGGATCTCCTCCCATATGGCAAGCCTGTTTTTCTGGACATGCTTTCGATCGATCAGTTGCATATGGAATAAAAGGGCTTCGGAAAATGGCATACAGATGCCCGCCCGCCGGTTGATAAATGCCTTGTAAAGACAAAGCGGCTCTCCCAAGACCATGGTCGTTTTATCTTCCTGCGCATCATATGCTCTTTTTTCTGCCAGCACCATGTCCTCATAGATCTCCTTGTAATCCTGACGCTTGATGATATCTTCTATATAAAAGGTCTTGAGATTGATCTGATAGCCCCTCTTTTGCAGTTCCTGCTGGCAAAGAAGCGCATACTGCCCAAAGACTTCACTTCCCTCATCGATCGGGAAATACAGATCATAGACCTTATCCTTAGAAACCGTATGTAAAAGTTCCTCCAAGGTGACCAGGTGCGAGTAATATTCCTTGTTCATGGCATAATTAAAAGCATGGTGCTCCTTCAAAGGTGCCACTTTTACCACCTCTTTGTAACTTTTTGGCAGATATTTTTCGATCACATCCGTATAAATGCCAAAATCCGCTATAAGGGCTGTATCTGTAGCTACTTCCGCTGCCTTTTCTCTTTCGATCGGAAGGGCTTCCTGCGGTTGCAGGGAATACAAAAATGCCTCCAATCTGGTAATGATCCCTACCGGAGAAGAATGTTCATCCACTTCCAGTTGCAGGTATTCCCTGTCTTCCATCTCGTTCTGGAAAAAGTGCTGGATGGCGGTATCCGGTCCGCAGCCATGGTTGGTAATATAGATCGGATAGAGATTTTTATGGGATTTTATGATCTTAAGACCGGTCAGGATATGCTGTCCGAAAGGCCAGTACATATCCTTATAATCATGCTCCACATTCATATAACTTGCCTCAAGATGCTCGAGATGTACGACCTTGCAGCCTAACTTGTGCAAATGTTCCTCTATGCCCATGTTAAGCACCGGATCGATGATGTTATAAACTCTTGAGATCAGGACAAATACCGGTTCATCACCATCCAAAGCACCTTTTCCGATCTCTTCCAGACGGTCACTATGCGCCACCAGATTGGCAAAGCCTTTGACTGCCGCAGGGATCATCTTTATCTTTGGCACGCCGATCTGGTCTGCGATGGATACGATCGACTGCACCATATATTTTTTCCCAAATTGCAGGGAAAGTTGCGGGCTGATCAGGGTAACGCCGCGCTCTTTTAAATGGAATGCCTGCTCCATGATCAGCGGTGAAGTCTGCATATACATGCAGGCATAATCTTTTCTGGCAACGGAGCCCTCGTGCTTGATCGTGTAAAGTCTCGGCAAAACGATATAGTCAACATCCTGCTCCAAAAGCCATGCGATATGTCCGTAGATGAGTTTGATCGGATAACAGGTCTCAGCCGTCACATACTCCTGGGCTTTTGCCACGATCTGGCGATCGGAAAGCGGCGACAAAAGCACATCAAAGCCCAGCGTTGTGAATAACTTGTAAAACAAAGGAAACATCTTGTGCAAAAAGATGACACGCGGCACACCGACCAGTTTCTTTCCGGCTCTTTTCTTTGGCGGCTGGTAATCGCCCAGATAAGATGCCTCGCTCGCCCTTGCCAGTTCCTGATTGAAGGCTCTGTTTTTCTCCTTATCAAAAGATAATTTCTGCTCTTTCATACAGAGGGAAGCCGCTCCCATAGCACCGGTCACCGCAAAATAGGGAGAAACCTGCACCTTTTTCCCGCTGATGGCGCGAAAGGCGCAGACGACCGCCTGATTATAAGCAATGCCGCCCTGCACCGCGATATGGTCACCGATCCTTTTCTGGTTGACAACACGATACAGATAGTTGGTCGCAATGGCATAGGCAAGCCCCGCGCAGATATCTTCCATCGGGTGTCCCTCCGCGATCGCCCGATTCACGCTGCCCTCAATGTAAACGGTACAGCGGTTGCCCAATTCGCAAGGATGCTCAGAGTGCATGGCATAGGTCAAAAACTCCTCCATGCTGATGCCCATTTTTTTGATCTGTTCTTCCAAAAAGGCACCCGTACCAGCAGCGCAGACCTTATTCATCTCAAAGTCCTGAAGTTTTCCACCTTCCACGCACATGTATTTGGAGTCCTGTCCTCCGATCTCAAAAATGGTATCACAAGCAGGATAATGCATGATAGCGCCCTCCGTCTGCGCTGAAATCTCGTTGATGACCAGATCTGCGCCGACCGCCTGTCCGATATACTCCCGTCCTGAGCCTGTCACAGCGATCTTTGCAATATTGACCTGCGGATGCTTTTCTTTCAGTTTTGCCATCTCCGCATTTACAATATCAAGGGGCTTGCCCAGCGTCTTGACATAAGAATAGTAGATCACTTTTCTATCGCGGTTTAACAGGACAAAATTGATACTGGTCGAGCCGATATCAATGCCAAGAAAGGTCTCCTCTCCCGGCACAAGCGGTGTCAGGGTAAATTCCGGAGCATCCGTATCTTCCTTAAAACGATAAAGCGGCGGCAGGACAGAAGTTTCCTGTGATCGGACGTCTTTTTGGATGCAGGCGATCACTTGGTCTATACTATATGCCCCCGCCGCGTATTTTGCCCCACCTATAGTTGCAAGATAGGGACTGTTTTCATCCAGAATGTAATCCTCTTGGGACAGATCCAAAAGATCTGTCAGCGCCCGCAGAACACCTTCGTTTTTCATGACACCACCTGCCAGATAGACCGGGGTCAAAACCGCCTGGTTGTGTAAGATACTGGACTTATAATTGCGGACCAGTGCATAGCAAAGCCCATTTAAAATGTCCGGTGTCGTCACGCCCTCCTGCATATGATGGATCATATCTGTCTTAGAAAATACCGAACATCTGCCTGCGATCTGCGGGATCTTTGTCGCCTTCGCCACTTCCGCAGAGATCTTTTCCAAAGGTATCTGTAATCTGCCCGCCTGTTCCTCAAAGAAAGCCCCTGTTCCGGCAGAACAGTTGGAATTTCTCTTGACATTCCATGCGTCCTGATCTGTCTTTTCAAAATAACCGGTTCTCTGCGCCCCAAGCAGGATGAGGCTCTTTGCCTGTGGTACAAGACGCTCCATACCTTCTTCCAGTGCTGTCTCCTCATCTACCAGACAGGATTTTGGCAGATTTAAAAGATGGCTCATGGCACCAAGCGTTGCAATCGCGATCTTATCCTCCGCTTGGATCCCACACCTTTCTTTCATGGCTGCCAATTCCTGCACCAGCAATTTCTTCACCTTGTTGTGGTGCGGAAAAGTCACTTTTTCTATGATCTTGTCCTGATCGTCCAACAGACATAATTTAATACTGTAAGTTCCTGCATCAATGACTAATTTCATTTATTTACACCTCACTCTTGTTAGTTTCTGCTAACCATTGTATAATAAGTGCGTCAGACATAAGTGTATCTGTAGATACAGTTTGCAAATATTTTATGGAATAGGAATGGAAAGAAATGTTAGATCCAAACAATCGCTGGGATGGCTTAAGACTGTGCCGACTCTTTGCAGACATGACTGATAGCCAGTTTAATGACTTTATCAAAAAATACGAGAACAAGATGATCTGTCGAAAATATGATGCAGGAGAAACCATTTTCCATGCTTCGGATGCTGCCAGGCACATGGCGATCATTCTTTCCGGTCAGATCAAGGTAGAAAAGATTCTGCCCAATGGAAGTTATCTTGCGATCGCGGTGAAAAAATGTGGGGATATGATCGGAGAAGCCGCCGTTTTTTCGCGCGTAGCCCTTTATCCCTGCGAACTCACAGCAGAGACAGAAAGCGAACTAGTCTTTTTGCAAAAGGATGTCATGCTACAGATCTTGTCCGCCTACCCGGATGTACTTTCCAACTTTTTGCGGGAACTTTCCTCCATGACCTATGCCCTGCAACAGCGGGTCGAACTCCTGTCTTATTCCGGCATTTGTGCCAAGATCGCCTTTTTCCTTTTGACACAATACAATATCACAAAGGATCCCCGCATAAAGATCCCGGGCTCCATCACGAGCATGAGCGAACAACTCAAGGTTTCCCGAACCTCCCTGCACCGGGAGATCTCCAAATTGAAAAAGCAAAATATCATTGCAATAGAAAAGGGCTGCATCCGCATACTGGATATAGCCGCTTTGAAAGGTTTGCTTATATGACAAATATTCCTTTATTCAATATAATATATGCCATTTTTGTTACTTTCTTCCGATTTGTATCACGTTTTACACTTTGCAAAATCCGCTATCTACGCTAAATTGTTATCTTCATCTATTGTACCCTCCTTAGATCTATCGGATAAAATGCGTTGCCACACGCTCCTCTGTCTCCAGCAGACCAAAGGCTTCTTTTCCCAAAGCAATACTCTTCATCAAAAATGTCATATTTCTCGCGAGTACTCGCATGGTCTGTTTGCCTTCCTCATCCATGTCTGCTTCTCCCGGCATGCGACCATGGATAGAGTTCCAATACTGGCTGGATGCGATCGGCATATTTGATATGGTAAAATATTTGTTCAATTCATCAAACGTCGCAGAACAGCCGCCGCGCCTTGCGCACACTACACTTGCGCCTACTTTCATAGTCTTATCGAAATGCGAACTGTAAAAAAGGCGGTCTAAGACTGCGATCAAAGTCGCATTCGCGGAAGCATAGTAGACCGGACTGGCAACTACAAGTCCATCTGCCGCTTCAAATTTAGGTGCCAGTTCATTGACAATATCATCAAAAACACACTTCGGTATGCGTAACATTGAAATTCTCGTAAACGGCACTTCCGTCCAATGCATCACCGTTTTTCAGCCATGCTTCTTTTCCGTTTTTCAAAATGACCTTTTGGTTGTATTTCATATGTTCCTCCACAACTCCCGATTTATTGTTTTGTCCCTTTTTCCTGTGTTATAATCCTTCCATGTCCAGATCCACTATTAACTTTCCAATTCTAGGTTCTTTTAAAAGATAGCACATATAGATAGGAAGATACACCACGGCTCCCACCTGTTCCACATTTGCTACCGATAAAACATATGCCTTCTCAATATGATAGTCAGGAATTTTCATAAAGTTATCCAGCGATTTGTGTGCCTTGTAATTTTTCCCGGATTTCACCTCAATAGGAACCACTTTTCCTCCCATTTCAACCAGAGCATCCACTTCCCCTATATTTTTCTTTTTGCAGAAATAGGGTTCCAGTCCATTTGCCGTCAACTGTTGTGCCACAGCATTTTCAAAATGGGCGCCGTTATTTACTTCGCTGTTTTTATTAATCAGTTCCAGTTTGGTTTCCGCCGGATATGCGCTGGTAAGCAATCCGGTGTCATTGGAAAAAAGCCGGAACACATTACTGCTCTTGCTCGCTTTGAGTGGTATGATCGGCGCATCAACATTATAG
>CAVLBP010000030.1:0-22139 GCA_963661325.1 bacterium | reverse complement strand
TGCGTATTCCGGACTTTACGACTTCCCGTAACGATCATGCTCCGGATAAGCGTGTGGAATTACACTGCCATACCAAGATGAGTGATATGGATGGTGTATCAGATGTCAAAGACATTATCAAGCGGGCAGCCAGTTGGGGGCATCAGGCGATCGCCATTACTGACCATGGAGCTGTGCAGGCTTTCCCGGATGCAGACCATACCGTGCACGATCTGGATACGGATTTCAAGGTGATCTACGGCTGTGAGATCTATCTGGTGGATGATACCAAGGGGATCGTGACGGATTCCAGAAATCAGAGTCTGGATGACACTTATGTAGTCTTTGATTTGGAGACGACTGGATTTCATGCGAAAAATAATAACATCATAGAGATTGGGGCGGTCAAGGTCGTTGGCGGGCAGATCACGGAACGTTTTTCCGAGTTTGTCAATCCAAAGGAACCGATCCCTTTCCGTATTACCGAACTGACCAGCATCCGTGACGAGGATGTCATTGACGCAGAGGATATCACAAAGATCCTGCCACGTTTTATGGATTTTTGCCAGGGTGCTATCATGGTAGCCCATAACGCAGATTTTGATATGAGTTTTATCAAGGCAAATTGTGATCGTCTGGGCTTGCCATGTGACTTTACCTATGTAGATACGGTGGCTTTGGCGCGTTATCTGCTTCCGTCACTCAGCAAGTTCAAACTGGACAATGTGGCAAAGGCAGTTGGTGTTTCTCTGGAGCATCACCATAGGGCAGTAGATGATGCGGGATGTACCGCAGAGATCTATGTCAAGTTCTTGGAAATGTTAAAAGACCGCGGCTTTGAGACCTTAGATGATGTCAATAAGGACGGTATGGCATCCGATGAGACCATCCGCAAGATGCCGTCATATCACTGTATCGTTTTAGCAAAAAATGACATTGGACGTATCAATCTCTATCGTTTGATCTCCATGTCACATCTACAGTATTATTACAGAAGACCAAAGATCCCAAAGAGCCAACTGCAGAAGTATCGGGAGGGGCTGATCATCGGATCGGCTTGTGAGGCGGGAGAATTATACCGCGCCATCCTAAACAGCCGACCGGAAGAAGAGATCACGCGTATCGTGAATTTCTATGATTATCTGGAGATCCAGCCGATCGGAAACAATGCATTTATGCTCCGCAAGGATGATGGGCTGATCAAGAATGAGGAAGACCTGCGCAATATCAACCGTAGGATCGTATCCCTTGGTGAGATCTTTAAAAAGCCTGTCGTTGCGACCTGTGATGTGCATTTTTTGGATCCGCAGGATGAAGTATATCGCCGTATCATCATGGCGGGCAAGGGATTTTCGGATGCCGACGATCAGGCACCTTTGTATCTGCGTACGACGGAGGAGATGTTGGAGGAGTTTTCCTATCTCGGTTCTGCCAAGGCGGAGGAAGTCGTTATCACAAACACCAACCGGATCGCCGATATGTGCGAGCTGATCTCGCCGGTACGTCCGGATAAATGTCCGCCGGTCATTGAAAATTCTGATGGTATGCTTAGAAAGATATGCTACGACAGGGCGCATGCGCTTTATGGCGACGATCTGCCGCCTGTTGTAGAAGAGAGACTGGAAAGAGAACTCAAATCCATCATCGGCAATGGCTATGCCGTGATGTATATCATCGCACAGAAACTGGTGTGGAAGTCAAATGAGGACGGCTATCTGGTGGGGTCGCGTGGATCGGTAGGATCCTCCTTTGTTGCCACTATGGCAGGTATTACTGAGGTCAATCCGCTCAGTCCGCATTATCTGTGTGAATACTGCCATTTTGTTGATTTTGACTCTGAGGAAGTCAAGGCTTATTCCGGACGTGCAGGTTGTGATATGCCGGATCGCAAGTGTCCGGTCTGCGGCAAGGATCTGAAAAAAGAGGGATTTGATATTCCATTTGAGACTTTCTTAGGATTCAAGGGAAATAAGGAGCCGGATATCGATTTGAACTTCTCCGGAGATTATCAGTCCAAGGCACATAAATATACCGAGGTTATCTTTGGGGAAGGTCAGACCTTTAAGGCGGGGACGATCGGTACGCTTGCTGACAAGACCGCTTTTGGTTACATCAAGAATTATTATGAAGAACGAGGCGTGCACAAGCGGAATTGTGAGATCGACCGTATCGTACAGGGCTGTGTGGGCGTGCGAAGAACGACCGGTCAGCATCCGGGAGGTATCATTGTACTGCCGGTGGGCGAGGATATCTTTTCCTTTACACCGGTTCAGCACCCAGCAAACGATATGACGTCCGACATCATTACGACCCACTTTGATTATCACTCCATCGATGCCAACCTTTTGAAGTTGGATATTCTGGGACACGATGATCCGACCATGATCCGTATGTTGGAAGATCTGACCGGACTGCATGCACAAGAGATCCCGCTGGATGATAAGACAGTCATGTCACTCTTTAAAAATACCTCAGCCCTTGGGGTCACACCGGAGGAGTTGAACGGCTGTCCGATGGGAACACTGGGTATCCCTGAATTTGGAACTGATTTTGCCATGGGGATGCTCCGGGATGCAAAGCCGCAGGAGTTTACCGATCTGATCCGTATCTCCGGCCTGTCCCATGGTACGGACGTATGGCTGGGCAATGCGCAGACTTTGATCGAAAATGGTACGGCTACGATTTCTACCTGTATCTGTACGCGTGATGACATCATGACCTATCTGATCCATATGGGATTGGACAGTGCGGAAGCCTTTGATATCATGGAAAAGACCCGAAAGGGTATCATTGCCAAGGGCAAATGCAAGCAGTGGCCGGAGTGGAAACAGGATATGCTGGATCATGGCGTGCCGGAGTGGTACACCTGGTCCTGTGAAAAGATCAAATACATGTTCCCGAAAGCACATGCGGCGGCGTACGTTATGATGGCATGGCGTATTGCTTACTGTAAGGTATTTTATCCCCTGGCTTACTATGCGGCTTTCTTTAGCATCCGCGCGACATCCTTCAGTTATGAACTTATGTGTCAGGGCAAGGATAAACTGGAATTTTATATTGCAGAATACAAGAAAAAAGAGAAGATGTCGGCAAAAGAAGAGGGAACTCTCCGCGACATGCGTATCGTACAGGAGATGTATGCCCGAGGTTTTGAATTTTTGCCACTGGATCTGTATAAGTCAGATGCCAGATATTTCCAGATCGTCGACGGTAAATTATTACCACCATTCAACTCGATCGACGGCATGGGAGACAAGGCGGCAGAGTCGCTTGCCATTGCAGCCAGCGGTGGAAAGTTCTTATCCAAGGATGATCTGCGGGAGCGCGGCAAGGTAAGCAAATCGATCATTGAACTTTTATCCGATCTGGATATTATTTCGGATCTGCCGGAATCCAACCAGTTATCCTTCTTCGACTTTACGGCGTAGGATGACAGGCAAAAAGAGATGAGTATGAGAGGAATTACATGAAAGATTTAAGTGAGATCCGATGTGATATTGACGCGATTGACCGTCAGATCGTATCGTTGTACGAAGAGAGAATGGGACTTGCTGCGGAAGTGGCAGAGTACAAGATCGCCAACCATAAAAATGTCTATGACAAGGCGCGCGAGGATGACAAATTAAAGACCTTAGCGGGGCTGGTGCCGGATGAATTTTTAAAACAGGGCGTGGTTGAACTTTTTGAACAGATCATGTCGACCAGCCGTAAAAAGCAATACCAGATGTTAGCGGATGCAGGACAGATCGAACCATTGGGATTTCGTGCGATTGATGCATTGGATGCCAAGGATAAGCGGATCGTGTATCAGGGAGTCGAAGGGGCATATGCCCAGATGGCAATGCAACAGTTTTTTGGCAAGGATTGTCCGGGACAGGCAGTGGCAACCTGGCGGGATGCCATGGAGGCGATTCAGAGCGGACGCGTAGATTATGCGGTACTGCCGATCGAAAATTCGTCCGCCGGTATTGTTGCAGAAAATTATGATCTTTTGATGGAATATGATGTGACGATCGTAGGCGAGCAGATCATTAAGATCGACCATGCACTTTTAGCTGTCAAGGAAGCAAAGATCGAGGACATCACCGTGGTTTATTCCCATCCGCAGGCGCTGATGCAGTGTGCGGACTATCTGGATGACCATGCAAAGATGGAACGCAAGGCTCTGAAAAATACAGCCCTTGCAGCCCAGAAAGTCCAAGAGGACGGGCTGAAAAATCAGGCAGCCATTGCAGGTCTGCATAATGCAGATATTTATGATCTGGATGTTTTAGACCAAGCCATCCAAGACAATAAAGAAAATGAGACACGTTTTATCATTGTGGCAAAGGATAAGACCTATCTGCAATCTGCAGATAAGGTCAGTCTGTGCTTTGCACTTCCGGATGATGAGGCAGGTGCCTTGTATCGCATCATGTCACATTTTATTTTTAATGGCATCAACCTGACCCGTATCGAATCCCGTCCGAGCAAGGGGGGATCCTGGGGCTACCAGTTCTTTATTGATTTTGAGGGGAATCTGAGACAGGAAGCGGTTGTCAATGCTTTGCGGGGCTTAAAGGAGGAGACATCTTCCTTCCGTATTTTGGGAAATTACCAGTCTTTTACAAAAGAAAACTAGATCTTTTTCAAAGATTTAATGGGAATTTTACATGGCTATGTTAAGGTAGAGATTATGCAAAGGGGGATATCATGAAGTTATATGCATCGATCTATATTGGATCTTATGAGATTATTCTGAAGGTATTTCAGATCACGCAAAAGAAACGCTTGAAGGAATTGGATTGCCTGCGGACACCCATCGATACGGCGCAGGATATCTATGCCAGCGGTCAGTTGAAAAAAGAGACGGTGGATAGGATCTGCAATGTGCTGGAAGATATGAAACGCACCCTTGCCATGTATCGGCTGACAGAGGATTATCAGGTCTATGCCGGTTCTACCTTTACGGCGGCAGACAACCGCCTCTTTGCCATAGAGCAGATCAAACTGCGTACGGAGATGAAAGTGCTGGCGCTCAGCAATTCCGAGCATAGGTTTATGAGTTATCGCGCGGTGGCATCCCAGGATAATTTTGATGCCATGGTATCAGAGAGTGCGGCGATCGTGGATATCGGCGGTGCCAGTTTACAGATCACTCTCTTTTATCATGGGAAGGTCAGAACGACACAGCATATCGGCTTGGGAACGGTCATTATGAGCGAAAATATGAAGCGTTTATCCTATATGACCAACCATAAAGAGCAGATCGCCCAGATGATGTATAAGGAACTGGATGCCTTTGTCACAATGCATATGCAGGATGTCAAGTTAAAATATCTGATCATACTGGGGGACCATGTATCGACTTTGATGGAACGTGCTGTAGATGATGCGACCAGGGAACCGATCAAGATGGAACATTACATGGAACTATTGGGCAATATGCGGGATAAGACCTTGCAGAGCATCATCCGGGAATTTGATGTTCTAAACGATCACGAAGAACTGATCGAACCATTTTTGATGCTGCATCATGCCATCGCGGAAAAACTGCCGGCAAAATATGTCTATGTACCAGGCGTATCTGTCAATGACGGTATGGCATATCATTATTTTGCACCAAAGCATTATCTACAGGTAGAACATGACTTTGACCAGGATATCATCTCTGCGGCATGGTCGATCGCCAAGCGTTACGGCAGTTACCAGCCACACTTAAAAGCACTGGATAAGATTTCGACCCAGATCTTTGATGTGACAAAGAAGTTTCACGGGCTGGACAAAAGACAAAGATTATTGATGCGTCTGGTCGCGATCTTGCATGACTGCGGGAAATATATCAGTATTTCCGATGCGTCGGACTGTTCCTACATCATCATCATGTCATCGGAAATTTTAGGCTTATCCCATAAGGAGCGCGAGATGGTGGCTACCGTCGTATCCCTAAACCGCAAAGATCTGGAATCCTATGACAGCATGGCAGATCGTTTTAGTGTGGATGAGTATATGACCATCGTCAAACTGTTAGCTATCCTAAAAGTAGCGAATGCACTCGACCGCAGCCACAGGCAAAAGTTTAAGAACATCAAGATGGCGGTGCGGGGCAATCGTTTACACATCACCATTGAGGCGACGGATTCCATTGCACTGGAAAAGGGCATGTTTGAGGAAAAAGCAGATTTCTTTGAAAGTGTATTTTCCATCCGACCGATCTTGCGTGAATTGCGTGTCTTTGAATAGAGGGGGATAAAAAATGAGTAAGGCAGAAGAATTCAAAAATCCAAAATATTATGATAACCGGGAATTGAGTTGGCTCAAATTCGAGCACCGTGTACTAAACGAGGCAAAGGATAAGGAGATCCCGATCTTAGATCGTCTGAAATTTGTCAGCATCACATCTTCCAATCTGGATGAATTTTTTATGGTGCGTGTGGCGTCCTTAAAGGATATGGAGCATGCAGGCTATACAAAAAAAGACATTGCCGGCATGGATCCGACGGAGCAGCTGCGTGCGATAGGAGAGGAAGTCCATGCACTTGTAGAAAAGCAGTACAATACCTACAACCGTTCCCTGATGCCGATCCTGCGCAAAGAAGGCATTCGGATCATAGGAGCATACGAAGATCTGAACGAGAAGCAGGCAGCCTATGTAGACAAATATTTTATGGAACATGTCTATCCGGTGCTGACACCTATGGCGGTAGATGCGTCCCGACCTTTTCCTCTGGTGCGCAACAAATCCTTAAATATTGCAGCACTTATCAAGTCCAAGCATCCGGATTCCAAATTACAACAGGGAAGCAAGCAGGAATTGGAATTTGCTACGGTACAGGTACCGTCTGTTTTGCCACGGCTGGTGCCGATCCCGGGCGAGGACGACCGCTATACCTTTACTTTATTGGAGCAGATCATTGAAAAGAATATGGCACAACTCTTTTTGAATTATGATCTTGTATGTGCTTATCCTTATCGTATCATGCGAAATGCCGATCTGTCTTTTGATGAGGACGAGGCAAGCGATCTTTTAAAGGAGATCCAAAAGCAACTTGTCAAAAGGCAGTGGGGCGAGGTGATCCGTCTGGAGATCGAACACAAGGCGGATAAGCGACTTTTGCAGGTCTTAAAAGAACAACTGGCTGTCAGCGGTAAGGATGTCTATGAGATCGCAGGACCACTGGATCTTACCTTTTTGATGAAGATGTACGGACTTTCCGGTTGTGATGATCTGCGGGAGAAACCTTTTGTTTCACAGAGAAATCCAAGGATCCTTCCGGGAGTCAGTATTTTTGACGAGATCAAAAAAGGCGATATTTTCCTGACCCATCCCTATGAGACATTTGATCCGGTCGTCGATTTTATCAAACAGGCAGCGATAGATCCGGATGTACTTGCCATCAAGCAGACGCTCTATCGTGTCAGTGGCAACTCGCCGATCATTGCGGCACTTGCCAAGGCGGCAGAAAACGGAAAGCAGGTCACGGTCTTAGTAGAATTAAAGGCACGTTTTGATGAGGAAAACAATATTGTCTGGGCACAAAAACTCGAGAAGGCAGGCTGTCATGTTATTTACGGTCTGGTGGGTCTAAAGACCCATTGCAAGATCGCACTGGTTGTCCGCAGAGAAGAGGATGCCATCACACGTTATGTGCATCTTGGTACAGGCAATTACAACGATTCGACCGCCAAACTTTACACAGACTGCGGTATCTTTACCTGCAATGAAAATTATGGAGAAGACGCAACGGCTGTCTTTAACATGTTATCCGGTTATTCGGAGCCGGCAAGATGGAATAAACTGGTGGTAGCACCGATCTGGCTGCGCGACCGCTTTATCGCTCTGATCGACCGGGAGATCGCTCATGCCGAGGAAGGAAAAGAGGCATATATCGTTGCCAAGATGAATTCTTTGTGCGACCGGCAGATTATTAAAAAATTATACGAGGCATCAGCCGCGGGTGTAGAGATCTATCTGGTGATCCGTGGAATCTGCTGCCTTCGTACCGGGATACCGGACGTAAGCGAACATATCCATGTGACTTCGATCGTGGGTACTTTTCTGGAGCATAGCCGTATCTTTTACTTCTATAATAATGGACAGGAAGATATTTATATGGGTAGTGCAGACTGGATGCCGAGAAATCTGGATCGTCGTGTGGAGATCGTATTCCCAGTGGAGGATGATGAGATCAAGGGCAGGATCAAGCATATCTTAGATATACTTCTGCGCGATAATTTAAAGGCATATGCTATGCTTTCCGATGGGACATATGCAAGGATGAGCCGGCGCGGTAAGCAGGCTGTCGGTGCACAGATGACATTCTGCCGTGAGGCAATGGAAGGAGCAAAGGAAGAGACCGCAGTTTGGAAAGGCAGACGCTTTATACCGATCTGGGCCTTTGATGAAGAAGAACATGAAGCCTAAGATTTTATTTTTAGATTTTGACGAGACCCTGCTTTGCTCGGATAAGACGGTGAGCGAGGAAAACCAGCGCATCTTGCGAGAGGTCGTAGAAAGTGGCAACTATATCGCTTTTACGACGGGCAGACCCATCCGGGGAGCCAAACGGCTCTTTGAGGCAACACATCTGCCAAGGGAGCATTGCTATCTGCTCTGTTATCAAGGTTGTTTTTTCTATGATCTAAAGGCGGAGGCCTGCCTTGAGGCACATCCTATGGATAAGGCGGATCTCAAACATCTGGCAAAAAAGATGCTTTCTATGGGGATATACTTTCAGGCATTTTATGAGGGTGGCTTTTGCTGTTTAGAAGAGACAGAGACGACGAAAAAGTATTATCAGATGACGAAGGAGCCTTATGTGGTCTTAGAGGATATGGATGCATTGGATGCCTATGACATCTATAAGGTCATGGCGATTGATTATGAAGATCGCAGACCTTTGGAAGATTTAAGGGATGCTGTGGCAGATAAAAGTCAATATCCCTTTGCTTCCTTTTTCTCCAGTCCCTGGTTTTATGAATTTTGCGGTGCCGGACAAAATAAGGGAGCAGGGCTGCGCTGGCTGGCAGAGTATCTTGGCGTGGCGATCGAAGATACGATTGCTATGGGAGATGAAGAAAATGATCTGTCTATGATCGAGGCTGCCGGGCTTGGGGTAGCCATGTGCAATGCAAGGGAAGAAATCAAGGAACAGGCTGATCTGGTGACGACACGGGATAACAACCACAGTGGTGTGGCAGAGATTGCAAAAAAATATATCCTGGATGAAAATCTATAAATTGTATGAAATTGTGCGAAAACACAATATATAGTGCTTTCACCTTGCGCGAAATACAAAAGCATGATATAGTATATACAAGTATTGAAGAGGATACTTAGGAACCACTTAAAATATGCACCGAGGAGGGGATCAAAGCAATCGGTTTAGATGAGTATTTTAAGGTATCGGCGGTAGTCGAGTATTCCGGTTCCGAAGATTCCGGACAAGGACGACTGATGTGGCATACTAGAAGAAGGGAGTCTTCTGGTGAATTCGGAAACATATTCAGAGTTGCCTGTGATGAATTAAAACAAGAAACAGGCAAGGCCTAAGGACAAAAGGAAGACGGCAGACATTCTGTCGTTTTCCTTTTGCATGCATTTAGCAGAAAAATCCGAAAAAAGTATTGACGCCCCATGAAAACTGTGATAAAGTATCAATGTTGTGAAAACAAAGTAGAGTATCCACTCTCACCTGAGCACAGAGGTGACTCAGTGTTTATATTCCGACTTTTTGAAGTGTTGTGAGTTTGATTGTGGATAGTCTGCCTATCCACTTTTTTTATTTCAATCTGGAGGTATAAGACCATTAGCGATTTAATGATTAACGAGCAGATCAGAGACAGAGAGATTCGCCTGATTGGTTCAAACGGAGAACAGCTTGGCATTATGTCAGCAAGAGAAGCAATGAAATTGGCAGAGGAAGCAGAACTTGATCTCGTCAAGATTGCCCCGAATGCTAAGCCACCGGTATGCAAGATCATTGATTACGGCAAGTACCGTTACGAACTTGCACGCAAGGAAAAAGAAGCGAAGAAGAAGCAGAAGACAGTCGAAGTCAAAGAGATTCGCCTGTCACCGAATATTGACACCAATGATCTGAATACAAAGGTCAATGCGGCCAGGAAATTCCTTTCCAAGGGCAATAAGGTAAAGATCACACTTCGTTTCCGTGGTCGAGAGATGGCACATATCGCACAGAGCAAACATATCTTAGACGACTTTGCAAAGGAAGTCGAAGATATGGCAGTAGTGGAGAAAGCACCAAAGCAAGAAGGCAGAAGCATCAGCATGGTGTTGGCAGAAAAGAGATAATTTAAGGAGGAAAATAACATGCCAAAAATTAAGACAAAAAGAGCAGCTGCAAAGCGTTTTTCTACAACAGGAACAGGAAAGTTAAAGAGAAATAAAGCTTACAAGAGCCATATCTTAACCAAGAAGACAACTAAGAGAAAGAGAAATCTTAGAAAAGCAGCAATGACAGATGCTACAAATGTTAAGAATATGAAGAAGGTTTTACCTTACTGCTAATAAATAGGTTAAGGAGGATATCAAAATGGCAAGAATTAAAGGCGGAATGAATGCTAAGAAGAAGCATAATAGAGTATTAAAGATGGCAAAGGGCTACAGAGGTGCTAGATCTAAGCAGTATCGTGTAGCAAAGCAGTCAGTTATGAGAGCACTTACAAGTTCTTATGCTGGTAGAAAGCAGAGAAAGAGACAGATGCGCCAGCTCTGGATTGCTCGTATCAACGCAGCAGCAAGAATCAACGGTCTTTCTTACAGCAAGTTCATGTATGGATTGAAACTTGCAGGCGTTGAAATGAACCGCAAGATGTTAGCAGAGATGGCTGTGAATGACGCAGCAGCATTTGCTGAATTAGTAGAACTGGCAAAGACAAAGGTTGCCTAAGGATCATCAGGAACTCCGAATTAATTTTCGGAGTTCCTTTTTTTACCAAATAAAGGTTTTTTTATGATGATACATGTGCTATAATGCCCTTTGGTGAGTGAAGAAAAATATTTTTATCTAGGAGGAATGACATATGGCAATTTTAGTTACCGGTGGCGCAGGCTACATTGGAAGTCATACCTGTGTAGAACTTTTGCAGGCAGGATATGACGTGGTTGTTTTGGATAATTTATCCAATGCCAGCGAAAAGTCATTGGATCGTGTCAAGGCGATCACAGGCAAAGAGGTTACTTTCTATAAGGGAGACATCTTAGATCGTGACATCTTAAATGAGATTATGGACAAGGAGCAGATTGACTCTTGTATTCATTTTGCCGGTTTAAAGGCAGTAGGTGAATCTGTCGAGAAGCCTTGGGAATATTATAACAACAATATCGCAGGAACCCTTACACTGGTGGATGTGATGCGTCAGCATGGCGTAAAGAACATCATCTTTTCATCATCTGCAACGGTTTATGGCAATCCTGCACAGATTCCGATCACTGAGGAGTGTCCAAAGGGACAGTGTACCAATCCATACGGATGGACAAAGTCTATGCTGGAGCAGATCCTTACCGATATGCAAAAGGCGGATCCGGAATGGAATGTGATCTTGCTTCGTTACTTCAATCCGATCGGAGCACATCCAAGCGGAACCATGGGGGAAAATCCAAACGGTATCCCGAACAACCTTATGCCATATATCACACAGGTGGCAGTTGGCAAGTTAAAAGAACTTGGTGTTTTCGGTAACGACTATGATACACCGGATGGTACCGGCGTCAGAGATTACATCCATGTAGTCGATCTTGCGATCGGCCATGTCAAGGCTTTAAAGAAGATCGAGGAGAAAGCCGGGCTTTGTATCTACAATCTGGGTACCGGAGTCGGCTATAGTGTACTGGATATCGTAAAGAACTTTGAAGAGGCGACCGGTGTCAAGATCCCTTATGTCATCAAGCCAAGAAGAGCCGGAGATATTGCAACCTGCTATTCGGATGCAACCAAGGCGAAGGAAGAACTTGGATGGACTGCAAAGTATGGTATCAAGGAAATGTGCGCGGATTCCTGGAGATGGCAGAAGAATAATCCAAACGGATACGAAGAGTAGAATTTTCTTAAATTTCAATTTTTTTGAAAAATTGCAAAAAAGTACTTGACGAGAAAGAGTATTTGATATACTATAGTCTTGTTGTCGCGGTGCGATAACAAGACATCATGGTTCGTTGGTCAAGCGGTTAAGACGCCGCCCTCTCACGGCGGAATCAGGGGTTCGATTCCCCTACGAACTGTTGAGCGCAAGTAGATATGTTGCTAGAATTGAGAGTGGACATTTTGTCCACTCTCAATTTTTTAAAAAAAGAAAGGTGGTGGACACATGTCACAAAGGGAGCAGTACGAAAAGAAGACAGAAGAATTGATCCTTCCGATTCTGGACGAAAAAGGCTTTGAATTAGTGGATGTGGAATATGTCAAGGAAGGTCAGGATTATTTCCTTCGGGCATATATTGACAAACCGGGGGGCATTACCATTGATGACTGCGTAGCGGTCAGCAGAGAGATGAATGTCCTGCTGGATGAACTGGATTATGTAGAGGGAGCCTATACCTTTGAGGTGAGTTCGCCGGGATTGGGACGGCCACTCAAGAAAGCGCGGGATTTTGAACGCAGTCTGGGACAGGAAGTTGAGATCCGTACTTATAAGGCGATCGACGGTTCCAAAGAATTCTACGGCATCCTGTATGCCTATGAGGATGACAGTGTCACTGTCCTATCCGAAGATGAAGAAGAAGTTACATTTAACAAGTCAGACATTGCATTGATCCGTCTGGCATTTGATTTTTAGCGTACTATAACAAGAATTTTAGGAGGATGAACAAGAAATGAAGAACAATGAATTGTTAGAAGCGTTAAATGTGTTGGAGACTGAAAAGAATATCAGCAAAGATGTCCTTTTGGAAGCGATCGAAAATTCGCTTCAGGTAGCCTGCAAGAATCATTTTGGAAAGAATGATAACATTACCGTGAACATCAATCCGGAAACATGTGAATATCATGTTTTGGCAGCAAAGACGGTTGTAGAAGATGTGGAAGACCCGGTAGAGCAGATCAGTTTAGAGGATGCGCAGGCGATGGACGGATCTTACAATATCGGCGATGTGGTAAATATCGAGATCAAGTCAACCAACTTTGGACGTATCGCAGCACAGAGTGCAAAGAACACGATCTTGCAGAAGATCCGTGAAGAAGAAAGAAAGATGGTATTCGATGAGTACTATCAGTTGGAAAGAACAGTTGTGACCGGTATTGTACAGCGTTATATCGGCAAGAACATCAGTGTTAATCTTGGCAAGACCGATGCCTTTTTAGCAGAGAATGAGCAGGTCAGAGGAGAGCACTTTGAGCCGACAGAACGTATCAAGGTGTTGATCTTAGAAGTAAAGGATACGACCAGAGGACCGAAGGTCTTAGTTTCCAGAACCCACCCGGAACTGGTAAAGCGTCTGTTTGAAGAGGAAGTTGCAGAAGTGCGTGATGGTGTTGTAGAGATCAAAGCGATCGCGCGTGAAGCAGGCAGCAGAACAAAGATGGCTGTCTGGGCAGAGGATGAAAACGTGGATCCGGTTGGCGCATGCGTCGGTATGAACGGCAGCCGTGTCAATGCGATCGTAGATGAACTCCGCGGTGAAAAGATCGACATCATCGAATGGAATGAAAACCCGGCTATGCTTATTGAGCATGCACTTAGCCCGGCAAAGGTCATTTCTGTTATTGCAGATGCAGATGAAAAGACAGCAAAAGTCGTTGTTCCGGATTATCAGTTGTCACTTGCCATTGGTAAGGAAGGACAGAATGCAAGACTTGCAGCCCGTCTGACGGGATTTAAGATCGACATCAAGAGCGAGACACAGGCAAGAGAAGCAGGTGACTTCTTGGATTATGAAAACGAGTATGATGATGAGTATTATGACGACGATGAATACTATGATGAGGAGTATGACGAGTCCGAAGACGATTATGTAGATGATGACTACGATGACGATGTAGCATCAGAAAGTGAAGAATAAAATGAATGGCAAAAAGATCCCACAGCGCAAGTGTGTGGGGTGTAATGAAATGAAAGACAAATCCCTTTTGGTTCGCGTGGTCAAGACACCGGAAGATACCTTCCTTGTAGATGCCAGCGGCAGAGCCAATGGCAGAGGGGCTTACCTTTGTAAAGACATCGAATGTTTTCACAAGGCGATGAAGAATAAGGGATTGGAACGTTCATTAAAGTGTAAGATACCAGAAGATATTGTAAAACAATTGGAAGAGGAGATGATCTAAATGCAGGATAAGGCTTTGGCGATGCTTGGCATGGCAACAAAAGCGGGAAAAGTAGTCAGCGGAGAATTTTCCGTGGAAAAGGCTGTCAAAGAAGGCAAGGCATGGCTGGCGCTGGTTGCGGAAGATGCATCTGACAATACCAAAAAGAGTTTTACGAACATGTGTGAATTTTATGAGTGCGACCTTGTTTTTTATGGCAAAAAAGAAGATCTGGGGCATGCGATCGGCAAAGAGTTCCGGGCATCCGTTGCGATCACAGATGAAAATCTGGCACAGGCTGTAAAAAAGAAAATCACACTGGTATAACAACTGAATAATGGAGGATATAGTATGGCAAAAGTTAGAGTATATGAATTAGCAAAACAGTTAGGTGTAGAAACAAAAGAAGTTGTTGCAACACTTGCTGCAAACGGAATAGAAGTAAAGAGCCAAAACAGCATTGAGGATGCTGCGATCGCGATCGTAGAAAAGAAACTTAAAAAGGCAGCATCAAAGGCAGAACCGGTCAAAAAAGAAATAAAAGAAGCACCGGAGAAGAAGGCAGAGGTAAAGAAAGAGGCGACTGCAAAGGAAGCACCTGCAAAAGAGGCAGCAAAGCCGGAGGGCAAGAAGGCAGAGTCTAAGGAAGAAAATGCACGTCCAAAGAAGAAATCCAGCATTTCTGCTGTCTTTAACGCCCAGTATAGCAAGCAGCAGAGACCTCGCCGTGATGGTGACCGCCCGAGAAGAAGACCGGATGGCGACAGAGCCAATGGCAATCGTGGTGATAGATCCGGTTCCGGACGTCCGGCACAGGGCAGAATTACGATCCGTCCGGAGAGCGAGCGTACCGTCAGACCTTCCCACCGTGTGCAGGAGGAAAAGGAACGTCAGGAGAGATTGGAGCGCAAGGAGCGCCAGGACAGACAGGAACGTCAGGACAGACGCGAGAATGGCAACCGTGGTGACAGACCAAACGGTAACCGTCCGATCCGTCCGCGCGAAATGTCAGGAAATGACCGTCCGAGCAGCCGTGTCAATGCGGGCGACAACCGCAGATCACGCAGCAATGACGGCAATCGTGGCAACTTCAACAACAACCGCGGTGACAGACCAAACGGCAATCGTCCTAACGGAGGCGGATTTGGCGGAGATAACCGCAGAAATAATGCTCCGGCTGCACCAGCCGCAGATATGAATGCAAAGGGAAGCCGCGACAACAACCGCAACAATAAAAAGAAACATGACCACGATCAGTTTGGATCTAAGAAGCAGGAACGTTATGTAAACTTAGAGAAGAACGGTGGCAAGAAAAAGAATAAGGCTCCACAGCCAAAGCCGGTAGAAAAAGATCCAAATGAGATCATCACACTGACTTTGCCAGAGCATATCACGATCAAGGAATTGGCTGACAAGATGAAGGTACAGGCATCCGTGATCGTCAAGAAACTCTTTATGAAGGGTATCATGGTTACGGTAAACCAGGATATCGACTACGAGCAGGCAGAAGAGATCGCACTTGAGTTCAACTGCATCTGTGAGCCGGAAGTCAAGGTAGATGTGATCGAGGAACTTCTCCGTGAGGATGAAGAATCAGAAGAAGATATGGTTGCACGTCCACCGGTTGTCTGTGTTATGGGTCACGTTGACCATGGTAAGACATCCCTCTTGGATGCCATCCGTGATACCAAGGTGACAGACCGCGAGGCAGGTGGTATCACACAGCACATTGGTGCTTACATGGTATCTGTCAACGGACAGAAGATCACCTTCTTAGATACACCGGGACATGAGGCATTTACCGCTATGCGTATGCGTGGTGCCAACTCTACCGATATTGCTATCCTGGTTGTTGCAGCCGATGATGGCGTTATGCCACAGACGGTTGAGGCGATCAACCATGCAAAGGCAGCCGGCATCGAGATCATTGTTGCCATCAACAAGATCGATAAGCCAAATGCAAATGTAGAACGTGTAAAACAGGAGTTATCTGAGTATGAACTGATTCCGGAAGATTGGGGCGGAAGCACGATCTTTGTACCGGTATCTGCACATACACACGAGGGTATCGATGAATTACTGGAAATGATCCTTCTGACCGCAGAAGTCTTAGAGTTAAAGGCAAATCCAAAGCGTAATGCAAGAGGTCTTGTTATCGAGGCACAGTTGGATAAGGGACGCGGCGCGGTTGCAACCGTTTTGGTACAGAAGGGTACACTGCATGTCGGAGATCCGATCGCAGCCGGAAGTTCTTATGGTAAAGTCCGTGCCATGATCGATGAGAACGGACGCAGAGTCAAGGTAGCAACACCATCTACACCGGTAGAGATCTTAGGTCTGAGTGATGTACCGAATGCGGGTGAGATCTTTGTTTCCATGGATTCTGAAAAAGAAGCAAGAAACTTTGCGGAGACATTTATTTCCGAGAGTAAGAATAAGTTAATTGAAGATACTAAGACCAGAATGTCATTAGATGATCTCTTCTCACAGATCCAGTCCGGTAATGTGAAAGAACTCAACATCATTGTCAAGGCAGACGTACAGGGTTCTGTCGAGGCAGTGAAGCAGTCTTTGGTAAAACTTTCCAACGACGAAGTTGTGGTTAAGATCATCCATGGCGGTGTTGGTGCCATCAATGAAAGTGATGTCATTTTGGCATCTGCATCTAATGCCATCATCATCGGCTTTAATGTCAGACCGGATGCTATGGCTAAGGCTACCGCAGACAGAGAAGGCGTTGATGTCAGACTTTACAAGGTTATCTACAATGCTATTGAGGATGTGGAAGCAGCCATGAAGGGTATGTTAGATCCTGTTTATGAGGAAAAGGTCATCGGTCATGCACAGGTACGTCAGATCTTCAAGGCATCCGATGTCGGCAATATCGCCGGATCTTATGTCTTGGACGGTTACTTCCAGCGTGGATGTAAAGTCCGCGTATCCCGCGAAGGCGAGCAGATCTTTGAAGGTGATCTGGCATCACTCAAGCGTTTCAAGGATGATGTGAAGGAAGTCAAGGCAGGATTTGAATGTGGTCTTGTATTAGACGGATTTAATGACATCGCAGAAGATGATGTGATCGAAGCATATATTATGGTAGAAGTACCGAGGTAGGATATGAAAAAAAGAAGTATTAAAAATACAAGGATCAATGAGGAGGTCCACCGCGAACTGAGCAATATCATTCGCGGTGAGATCAAGGATCCGCGTGTCAGTTCCCTTTGCAGCGTTGTGGCTGTAGAGGTGGCACCGGATTTAAAGACTGCCAAAGCCTATATCAGCGTTCTGGGGGATGAAAAAGCTCAGGCGGATACCATGGAGGGCTTGCGCAGTTCTGCGGGCTATATCCGCAAACTCTTAGCATCCAATATCAATTTACGAAATACACCGGAGATTCAGTTTATTTTGGATCAGTCGATCGAATATGGCGTTCGTATGTCAAAGATGATCGATGATCTGAACCAGGGCAACTAAGGAGGATCTTATGCAACTAGATCAGGAACTGCAAAATGTAACAAGTGTGGCGATCGCCGGACATATCCGTCCGGATGGAGATTGCGTAGGCTCCTGTCTGGCGACCTACAATTATATTACCACTTATTACCCACAGGTTAAGGTCTGTGTGTTCTTAGAGCCGATCCCGAGGATCTTTCAGTTTTTACAGGGAGCAGATCAGATCTTAGAGGCAAAGGACAGCGAGGATTCTTTTGATCTTTGCATTGTTTTGGATTGTGGGGATGCGACAAGACTTGGGGATGCGGTCAAATTTTTTGAAACAGCAAAAAGAACGATCTGTATCGACCATCATGTCAGCAATCAGGCATTTGCGGATAAGAATAAGATTGTGGCGGATGCATCTTCTGCCAGTGAACTTGTCTATGATGCCATGGATCCTGCCAAGATCACAAAGGCGATCGCCGAGTGTATTTACACAGGCATGATCCACGATACCGGTGTCTTTCAGTATTCCTGTACGTCCAGTCATACCATGGAAGTCGCAGGCCGTCTGATGGATCTGGGGATTGATTATCCGACTATCGTGGATAAGACATTTTATGAAAAGACTTTCGCCCAGAACAAGATCTTAGGGCAGGCACTCTTAAAGAGTCGTTTGTATGAGGATGCAGAGTGTATTGCTTCTGTGATCACGCAGGAGGAAATGGCGGAGTTTTCGGTTCTGCCAAAGCATTTAGACGGCATTGTCAGCCAACTCCGTATGACCAAGGAAGCCGAGGTGGCGATCTTTCTTTACGGTCTGGAGCCGGGCTCTTACAAGGTCAGCACACGCTGCAAGGGAGACCGGGTCGACCTGTCACAGATCGCTATGAAATACCATGGCGGCGGACACAAAAAGGCCGCAGGCTTTACAGTCGAAGGGAATGATCCATGGGCATTGATCGATGGAATCGTGGCGGATGTCAAGGAACAGTTAGGGCAGTAGGTAGCATATGAAAAGCGGAATTATAAATGTTTACAAGGAAGCCGGGTATACTTCGTTTGATGTTGTTGCGAAGATGCGCGGCATCCTTGGCATAAAAAAGATAGGACATACCGGTACATTGGACCCGGATGCCACAGGGGTACTTCCGGTCTGTATCGGAAAGGCGACCAAGGTCTGTGATCTTTTGACAGATAAGGACAAGACCTATGAGGCAGTTATGCGCTTGGGGGTTGTTACCGATACCCAGGATATGACGGGGCAGGTCTTAGAGGAACATGCGGTCGTTGTGACAGAGGAAGAGGTCCGGCAGGCAGTGGGACAGTTTGTGGGCAATATCGAGCAGATCCCGCCCATGTATTCTGCCCTTAAAGTGGGAGGACAAAAACTTTGTGATCTGGCAAGAAAAGGGATCGAGGTGGAGAGAAAGCCCCGATCGGTCACCATCTATGAGATCCGGATCAAAAGCATTGCCTTGCCGCTGGTCACCATGGAAGTGCATTGTTCTAAGGGCACCTATATCCGTACCCTTTGTCAGGATATCGGACAGGTCTTGGAATGCGGGGCTTGTATGGAGAGCCTTGTGCGCACACAGGTGGCTTCGTTTGTCCTGAAAGACAGCCTGACTTTAGCCCAGATCGAAGAAGCCCAAAAAGAGGATCGGATCGACCGGATCTTACTGCCGATCGACCAGGTCTTTGCTGCCTATCCAAAGGTATATGCCTTAGAGGAAGCGGACAAGAGACTCATCAACGGCAATGCGGTCGATCAGATGCTGGCAAGGGCAGACGAGGCGCTTGGCGAGGAAGATCCGGTACGCATGTATCTGTCGGACGGCAGATTTGTTGGCATATATTACTTAAATGAGCATGTGTTCAAACTAAAAAAGATGTTTTTGGAGACGACATGAAGATAATTACTTCACTGGTAAATGAGACGATTGCAGAAAATACAGCCGTTACGGTAGGCAAGTTTGACGGCATACATAAAGGACACGAACTTTTGACAGAAAAGTTGCGTGGACAAAAAGAAAAGGGGTTGGCATCCTGTGTCCTGACTTTTGATGTATCACCGCGGATCCGCCTAAAAAAGGATATGACCAAACTTTTGATCACAAATGCGGAGCGGGCACATATTCTGGAAGAAGAAAAGATAGACTATCTGGCGCAGTGCTCATTTGAAAATGAAATCATGTTGTTGGAACCGGAAGAATTTATCCGCCTTTTGGTAGAAAATTTCCACATGAAATATCTGGTCTGCGGCACTGATTTTTCCTTTGGCAGGATGGGACGGGGCGATGTCAAGATGCTGGAAGAACTTTCCAAAGTCTATGGTTTTACTTTGGAAGTGGTAGACAAATTGCAAAAGGATCATAGGGATATCAGTTCTACTTATGTCCGTGAGGAGATCGCTGCCGGAAATATCGAAAAGGGTAATGAACTTTTAGGTTACGAATACTTTGTCTGGGGCAAGATCGTGCATGGCTATCATCTGGGAAGCAAGATGGGGATGCCGACGATCAATCTGACTCCGCCGGAGGACAAGTTACTGCCGAAAAACGGAGTATATGTGACTAAGATCGAGATCGAACACCATGTGTATCACGGTGTAACCAATGTTGGTGTCAAGCCGACGGTGACCGGGGAAAATCATATGGGGATCGAGACGCATATCCTGGATTTTGATCAGGATGTCTATGAAAAGGATGCGCGTGTGGTATTTCTTTCCCATATCCGTGATGAAAAGAAGTTCGACTCGGTAGAGGAACTCTTTGCACAGATGGAAAGAGATAAGAAAACGGCGCTTTCTTACTTTAACCGATAGTTTGTTACATAATTGTTACGAAAATGTTGACAGACGAAATATATCTTGCTATAATGCAAAAAGACAGCAGTGTTTGCTGCTGTTTTTTTATTGGGAAAATTAAGTTTGGATTTGGGAGGACATTGTGAAGAATCGAGTGATCAGTGCAATTTCGGTGGCATGTGCAGGATGCCTTATTTTTTCTTTTTGCTATAGCAGCAAGCAGATGCAGTCGCAGGGCTTGACCGCAGGTATCGTGGCATCTGCCACGGTCAATGTAGAGGAAGCGGCAGCCATGCCACAGGTATCGGATGCGGATGTGGCGACCACCGGTACGGCACAGTTAGATACTTTTGGATATACGAATTTGGGACTAGCCAATGTAGAGGGCAATATCAATATCAGAGAAGCAGCCACGACGGATGCGTCTATGGTCGGTAAGTTACCGGAGAATGCCGGATGTGAGATCTTAGGCACAGAGGGTGACTGGACACATATTTCTTCCGGTGAGGTCGAGGGATATGTTCTGTCTGAGTATCTTTTGACCGGTGATGCAGCCATCACCAAGGCAAATGAAGTGGCACGTTATACTGCTACGGTAAATACGGACTCCTTGCGTGTGCGCTTAGAGCCAAATACCACATCAGAGATCTTAGCAACCATGCCGGAGGGCGAGGAGTTAGAGATTGTATCTGAGTCAGATGGATGGGTGCAGGTCAATATCGATGGCGAATATGGCTATGTCAGCGGAGACTATGTGACTTGTGCAACAACACTTGCAGATGCCATGACCATGTCAGAAGCAAGATACGGTGAGGGCGTATCAGATGTACGTGTAGATCTTGTCAACTATGCGACCCAGTTTGTAGGCAACCCTTATGTCTGGGGCGGTACCAGTCTGACCAATGGCGCGGATTGTTCCGGCTTTGTACTTTCCATTTACGCAAAGTATGGTTATAGCCTGCCGCATTCTTCCAGAGCACAGGCCAACTATGGTACACGCATCAGCACTTCCGAATTAAAGCCGGGAGACCTGCTTTTCTATGGCAGCGGTAAGAGCATCAGCCATGTGGCTATCTATATTGGTGGCGGGCAGATCGTACATGCCAGCACCGAGCGTACCGGTATCATAATTTCCAGTGCTTTTAACAGATCACCGATCTGCTGTACGAGATTATTAAATGATTAAAAGTATTGTGACAAATATCTTTACAAGGAACATATCCTGTGTTACAATCTTTTGGTATGATTTTACCCGTATTCGGTATTTGGAAACTCCGACCTTATGCTGAGTACAGGCGTATGAAATTTTAGGAGGTAGAAACATGATTTCAAAGGAAAAGAAAACAGCAATTATGGAAGAATACGCTAGAACACCTGGTGATACAGGTTCACCGGAAGTTCAGGTAGCAGTTCTTACAGCAAGAATCCAGGAGTTGACCGAGCATTTAAAGGAAAACCCAAAGGATCATCATTCTAGACGTGGTATGTTAAAGATGATCGGTAAGAGACGTAATCTCTTAGCATATCTTAAGGACGTTGATATCGAAAGATATCGTTCTTTGATCGAGCGTTTAGGCTTAAGAAAATAATTTGCTTGCATGGGCGGGGTAGATTTCTATTCCGCCCAATTTTTCGTATGGGATTGCCATATGTCACAGGTTATCAGACAGGAGGAT
>CAVLBP010000029.1:14035-22358 GCA_963661325.1 bacterium | reverse complement strand
CCACTGTATTTTCTTGTTTTGCTGTAACCGGTGCTGTCTCTTCCGGCTTGCCGTCTACTCTCTTTGTCACCTGTTCCAATAGACCGTCCAGTTTTGATAATTCGGATTGTACATCGATCTCTTCGTCCAATGTATCTGTTGCAGTATCTTCTGTATCTAATTCTTCTGCTCCAGGGACAAGATCGTTGACTGCCTCTGAAAAGTCGTCCTTAAAATCCTTGAAAAATCCCATTTTCATTCCTCCGTATATTATTGTTGAATACTGACGTGTTGTATGACCGTTGTATCCTCATCAATCGGTAAAAGCATGGCTCCGGATTGCTGTAATGCCTCAATCATCGCCGGTAAAGCCTGTACCGTTGTTGTCTTTGCTGTTGCATCATGTAATAAAACAACCGACGTTTTGTATTTTACCACATCCGACATGACATTTTCAACTAATTCATCCGCAGTAAATGCCTGTGATGTTGCATCGCCGCTGGAAACATTCCAATCAAAGTAGGTGATCCCCTGCTCATTCAGATAAGAAATAAATTGTGACATATCGGTATTGCTCACTTTATTGCTGCTGCCACCCGGAAATCTGTAATATCTGCACTCCACTCCGGTCGTGTCATAGATCAGATTCTGAATACGCTCAAAATCATTTTGAAAAGCCTCCTCGGATGCATAGATATCACTGTATTTGTGTGAATAGGAATGCATAGCGATCGTATGTCCCTCGTCCACGATGCGCTTGTAGGCTGCCTTTGAGGCTTCATCCTCCTTGCCTGTCACAAAAAAGGTCGCCTTGACGTTATAGTCATCCAAGACATCTAAGATCGCATTGGTATTGTCACTCGGTCCATCATCAAAGGTCAGATAAACCTTGTGCAGGTCTTCTGCCGCTGCAAGATTTTCTTTGTCTGACGTATTCTGAGTCAGTTGGATGTCCGTGCTATCTGAAGTGCTCTGGTTGACCTTGGCTGACACCGCCGTAGATGAATCATAATCTCCGGTCAGTATGTTGATCTGCTTTTGCAGTGATACAACCTTTGCGCAAAGAATACAGGTGATCACGATCGAAAGAATCATCCAGACAGAGATCACGGTAATGATCCCTGTTTTTATATGTTGCACACGCTTTCTACGATCCCTTTGTTCTTTCAGGACTTTATGTTCCTGCTCGCTCATATTAGTTTTCTCCGTCTTCTTAAGATACCAATATACGATATTTCACATTTATTCTATCATAATTTTCCAGGATGTATATACTGTTTCTGCATAATTCCGACATTTTCCCACATTTTCCCTATATTTTCTACAAATAAAAAAGAATGTGCGAAAACACATTCTCGCGCCGAGCACGGTCGCATCTCATTGAGATACGACCGATATTTTTTGATTTTTAAAGAAACAGTACCACAATTGGAATGGTAATAATAGAAAAAAGTGTTGTCATAAGAACACCTTTACTGCATATATCCTCTTCCTCCGTCTTTCCGCCATACTCCCGGACGATCATGGCAATGATACTGCCCGATGGCATGGCAAGCATAAGGATAAAAATGGCAAAGAGCATGGTATCCCTCTTTAGCGGACGCAAAAGAATGGCACAAAGAATAGGAATAACCAAAAGTTTGATAAAACTAAAAATGTAGAGTTTTGCACGTCCGAAGATATCCTTCCACGGCATCTGCGCTATGGATATACCAATGATGATCATAGAAAAAGGGATCACGGCATTGCCGACATAATCGAAGAAAGTCACGGCTCCCTGTGGGATCGTCGGATGGAATACAAAAATCAGTATGGCAGCAATGGCAGAAACCGTCCCCGGATTGATCATCTCTTTGACTGCACTTTTCCGCTCCTCTTTCGGCAGACTTCTCTGAGCCAAAGCAATTCCCAAGGTATAGAGCAAAATATTGTAGATCAGAATATAAAAAGTAATATAGATCACACAGCCATTTCCAAAAATGGAACGCAACACCGGAATTCCCATAAAACCTACATTGGAAAAGATCAGCATCAACTGATATCGATTCTCCATTTTTCCCACCCGCAGAACTTTAGCAATCGGAAAAGAAAGTCCAATCAAAAGCACAAAATAAAGGAAAATATAGATAAAATTCTCCAGTAAAAGGTCTTTTTGTACCACGACCGTCTTATCTAAGACACCATTGATCAAAAGTGCAGGATTTAAAATATTAACCAATAATTTTGACAAGCGATCAGACGTATCCTGCGTCACCCAATGCACCTTATATGCATAAAACCCGATAAAAATCATGGCAAATAAAGCCAACATCTGTTGTAAAACTACAAAAAAATCCATTTTCCTCTTCCTCTAACCTAATAATTTTTCGATCATACGTGTGTCAAAGACGACCTGCTTCTTCTGATCCACCTCGATCTGATACAGGGCATTTGCGGCGATATGTTCTGCCGCCTGTTCCAGATCACGAATACCTGAGGTATTGGCGTAAAGTTCGATCACCTTATCCAGGGCTTCCTCAGACAAGACACATTCCTCCTCGCGCATGCCGATACGCTTTAATACTTTTGGCAGTGCAAAGCGTGAGAAAATGATCTTCTTTTCCTCGTCGGTGTAGTCCGGGATCTCGATCACGGCAAAGCGTGACATCAAAGGTGCGCTGATCTGGTCTTTGTCGTTTGCTGTTGCGATCGGATAGACGCCATTGGTCGGGATCATACATTCCATGTAATTGTCGGTAAAGCCCAGATTATCTAAAAGGGTCAAAAGCACATCTGCCGGATTGCCGTTACCTTTGCCGGATGCCGCCTTATCCAACTCATTGATAATAAAGACCAGATTAGATTCTCCCGCCATGGAAAAAGCATCCATGATGATACCCGGCTTTGCATTGGCATAAATACGTGAACTTCCGGTCAACTGCTCCGGATCATTGATGGATGACATATCCAGCGTCGTCCATGGCATACGAAGGATCCTTGCCACTGCATAGGCGATCTGGGATTTTCCTGTACCTGCCGGTCCGATCAAAAGTAAGCCATAAGCAGGCAGTGTATGGGTGCGGTTGATCTGGATGATCGTCTCGATAATTCTTTGCTTTACCCGCTCCATTCCATACAATTCTTCGTCTAAAATGCGTCTGGCTTCTACCGGATCAATTGCTTCAAAATATTGGTTCTTCCACTGAATGTTCATCATAATGGATAGTGCGCGCTGTGCGTGTCTGCGCTCCTCAGGTGAGACTTCATGGGATTTGGCAACTGCCAGATTTCGTCTCGCCCAAAGTCGGATATGATCCGGCAGAGTCTTGCCTGCGCAGGTCATAAAATCCGTGATGCTCTGTATGCTGGTTAATTTCATATCATCCCCGGACTCATCCATCTCCTCATCCTCGGTCAGATCCACCGGTGCCTGACTTGCAAAAAGCCGCTCCATCATAAACTGTAAAAAACCATCCTCCGCTGATAACTTGGTACCACCGCCAAAAGCCATTTCACGGATGCGGTAAACGGCATAGCCCTCTGTCGTATTGACTCCGGATAACTGCACCTGAATGTGGTTTTCTCCCAGCCATTTTAAAAGACTCACAAAACGTGCATCCACACGCAGGATATCTGCATTTATAGTCATCCCGTCGACATCAAAAGCAAATGCTGTCTGCGTATTTTGGTTTAGAAACGTACCGTTGGAATGATGCATCCACTCCTGCCTGCTATGATCTAAGATCAGGATCGGATGCTTTTCATCCGCGTACGGTTCATTGGATGAAAAGACCGTATAGGTACATTGGCTCTTTTTGTATTCCTTTGGTTTATCTACAAAATCAAACACCGGCATGTGTTTTTCCTCCTTGCTTATCTTATGTCTGCAATAATTATTTATTATAGCACAAAATAAGAGTAAAAATAACCCCTACGAAGCGTGTCACCACCATTCGTAAGGGTTAAATCTTTCAATATTTAAGAAACGATCCGATTATGCATTCATCTGTGCAGCAACTTCTGCGGCAAAATCTTCTTCCTTCTTCTCAATTCCTTCGCCAGTCTCGAAACGAACAAATCCTTTGATCTTGATGTTGGCGTTGTTAGCCTTAGCAACTTCTTCTACATACTTAGAAACGATCTGCTTGCCATCTTCAGCCTTAACATATACCTGATCAAGAAGTACAACTTCTTTTAATTCCTTGTTGATACGTCCCTTGATCATGCCTTCGATAACCTTCTCCGGCTTCTGAGACTCCTTAGGATCGTTAGCAATCTGTGCACGAAGGATCTCTTCTTCGTGAGCAAGATATTCATCACTTACTTCAGATCTGTCTGTGTACTTAGGATTTAATGCTGCAACCTGCATTGCAAGGTTTCTAGCCATTTCCTTTACAGCATCGTTGATAACGTCTGTCTCAACGTCAACAAGAACACCAATCTTACCACCCATGTGAACATAGTCAGCAACAAAACCGTTGTTCTCTTCTACCTGAGCGAAACGACGAATCTTTAAGTTCTCACCGATAACAGCGATCTGGCTTGCAAGTTCTTCGTTTACAGTCTTTGTTGTATCAAGAGCCCATGTCTCAGCCAAGAACCCTTCGATATCTGTAGCCTTTGTATCCATTGCCTGTGCAGCAACCTGTGCTACATAGTTCTGGAACTTCTCGTTCTTAGCAACGAAGTCTGTCTCAGAGTTTACTTCTACGGCAACTGCCTTCTTTGCATCATCAGATACCTTTAATGCAACGATACCTTCTGCTGCGATACGACCAGCCTTCTTCTCAGCCTTAGCAAGACCTTTCTTTGCAAGGTACTCAACTGCAGCGTCCATGTCGCCATCAGTCTCGCCAAGTGCCTTCTTACAATCCATCATACCTGCGCCTGTAAGTTCACGCAGTTCCTTAACCATAGCTGCTGTAATAGCCATTGTCACGTCCTCCAAATAATAAAATTATGCTTCTTCGTTCTCTTCTACTTCTTCTGCGTTATCTACATCAACAGTTCCCTGCTTTGCTTCGATAACAGCATCAGCCATCTTACCAACGATAAGTTTTACGGCACGGATAGCATCGTCGTTACCCGGGATCACATAATCAAGTTCATCCGGATCACAGTTTGTATCTGCAATACCGATAAGAGGAATACCAAGTGCATGTGCTTCCTGTACGCAGATTCTTTCCTTCTTAGGATCTACGATGAAGATAGCGTCTGGGATTCTTCCCATATCCTTGATACCACCAAGGTTCTTCTGTAACTTCTCTAATTCCTTCTTGAGGTTTGTAACTTCCTTCTTAGGAAGAACATCAAATGTTCCATCTTCAGCCATTGCTTCGATTTCTTTTAATCTTGCAATTCTGCTCTCGATTGTCTTGAAGTTTGTAAGCATACCGCCAAGCCATCTCTCGTTTACATAGTACATACCGCAACGCTCAGCTTCCTGCTTGATTGCATCCTGTGCCTGCTTCTTTGTACCAACAAAAAGAATTGTTCCACCCTGCTCTGCAATATCAAATACTGCATCGTAAGCTTCATCTACTTTACCTACAGACTTCTGAAGATCAATGATATAGATACCATTTCTCTCTGTGTAGATGTATGGAGCCATTTTAGGGTTCCATCTTCTTGTCTGATGTCCGAAATGAACACCTGCCTCTAATAACTGCTTCATTGAAATAACACTCATTTTCTTACCTCCTGGTTATTTACTTCCACATAATTCATCTTGGTAAAAGACCCGTATTTTGGGGCACCGATCTACCAATCCTTATGTGTGATTGATTTTGAGCCGTTGACAATTATATCACAGCCCCTATAGCATTGCAAGGATTTTTTCTACTGTGCCTGCTTGGTCGTCAGCAATTCTCCGATTTCAAGAAAAGTGGCTTCCTCCGGGATCTGATAGGTTCCCGGCAAAAGTTGATTGTCCAGATCCTGATCTGAAAGGTAGAGATCAAAAGACTTGGCATTATCAACAAGCCCTGCCTCCTGCAAATGCTGCGCGATCGTTGCCGATGTATCACCGGATGCGATCGTAAATTCTATGACATTCTTTTGACCATCATCTTCTGATGTCAACGCATCATCCGCATTGCTATCATTCGCATCGGCATTATCCGTCTGATCTTTTGCAGCCTTTGCATCTTTTTTGTCTGCATTATCGCTATCGTCTGCCGGCATTTCCATGCCCAGTGCCTCTGCCTTTTTCATGATCTCATCATCCGAAAGCGTCGGCTTATACAAAGCAAATGCGATCGTAAAGATCAGAGTTGTCACGATCACACCGATCCCGGCTCCCCGTAAATAATATTTAAACCTCATGTGCCTGCTCCTCACCAAACAATCCCAAGACCAGTTTGACCTCGCCCAGACCTCTGCCCAACTGCTTGGCGATCTCAACCTCGCTCAATCCTTCTTTATACATAGAAAGGATCTGTTCATTCTTCTTTGGTTCCGCCGTCTGTTCTTTTTCTTCCTCTGTGACGACCTGGGAACGGAAAGCATCCTCTAAAGAAGTCTGCTTTTCTTCCTGCGATGCCATTTCCTCCTCTAAGGCCTGAGCCTCCGCTTCCATGGAAACACCGGTCACCTGCAATTTGTTATCCAATGTCTCCTCCATCTGTACGACCGCAGACTGCATCAGGGTCAGTTCCCTCATAAGTTCGGTCACCCGCCCCTGCTTGTCATTTAACATATCATATAAAAAGACGATCTCATCATGCGACTTGTTCATGGAGGTAAGTACCGTGTCCGAATACTCACTGATGGCCAAGATCTTTTCGTTGGTCTCTTTTTCTCCGCCACGCTCGATCTGCGCCACGGCGTCCTCGACCTTATCCCGGATCTTTTCATCGATCTGTGCCGAAGCATCCTGCATTCTGGCATCCAAGATCACTTTGATCTCCTGCTCGCTCATTTTCTTCATTTCTTCCAGATCTGCTTTCGATAATTTCTCCGAAACAAAAAAACTACCGATCAGACAGACCATGCCAATCACGATCATGGCAATCTGTAACCCTGTCATTTCTGTGCTCCTTATATCTTGATATCAAACGAAGGCTGTCCCGTCTTGATGCGCACGACGCCATCGCCATCCAGGCTCTTTTTCTTTCTGGCTTTCTTTCGCCCCTTGGCATTATAGCCTCTGCCATCGCCCTCGCCGTCTTCGTAATTATACTCATGCTGTTGGGATTCTTCCATCTGTTGTACCATAGAACTGGCATTTTGTTCCTCATGCATGACTGCAACCTGCACATTTTGCTGTTGCAGATTGGCTTTATTGTCCTCATTTGCCTTTGCCTGAGAAACCTCATGCGTATTCTGGATCATCCCATTAAAATCTACCGGTCGAATCGACATAAGACATCACTCCTTATTACATATTGTTGATGACGATCTCTCCGTTCTTTCTTTCCAGACAGCAGAAAGATCGCTTATCCTGCACCACGCAGGAGGCATCCGAAATACTAACCTGCGTTCCCGGATAGATATCCCTTTTGACCACCACTTTTGCATGCGTGCCTGTCATCATCTCGCGCTGCAAGGCTTCGTATTCTGTCTGATTTGCCTCCAGTTGCCGCTTAGTTTCATTGACGGTCGCAAGGATCTGCGTAAAATAGGTTTTATGTTTTGCCTCCAAAGGCTGTCCTGTCTTGACATAGGCAACATACTTTTCCATGACTGGGCGGTATTTTTCCAAGGTCTTTTTTTCTTCTGCGATATCCTTTTGTAACTGGTTGAAACGTTCCTTTTTCTCCGGCGGCATACCGACCTCGATCACAGTATGTGCACCCATGGAGGAACCGATGCTGTTGGCTTCGACCTTTCCACCGGCACGGATCACACCGCCATTGATAAATCCCTTTTTCTCTGCCACAATGACATCTTCACCGGCAGAAACTTCACTATAGATAATGGAGCCGGTCTCCACATAGCCGCCGGCAAAGACCTTTGCGTTTTCAATGTATTTGGTAATGACATTGCCCCTTGCCTCTAACATTCCGCGCTGCATGCCCTGAATACCGCACTGTACGATAATGTCGCCTCCTGCCTGCAACATGGCATCTTCCACACTGCCGTCAACCACGATATCTCCACGTGAGGTCACAACGAAACCGCCTCGCACACTTCCATGAATATGCACACTTCCGGCATAATCAATGTCTCCTGTAGAGGTGTCCACATCCGCCGGAACTTCATAAACATCCGACACAAAGACCTTTCCGCCTGTCAAAGATACATGCCCGGTCACATCCGAAAAGAGATGCAGACCATCTTCGGATATAGAAATATTTCTTCCATATTCCAAAACTTTATTTTTGACCGATCTCGGCGGCAGTGCCTTACCAAAGACATCCATGCC
>CAVLBP010000029.1:0-13996 GCA_963661325.1 bacterium | reverse complement strand
GTGCCTTACCAGAGACATCCATGCCTGCCTCGCCTTCATCTACCGGATGAAGCGTCGCCAGTTTGTCTCCCTTTTTAACCGCACAGATCGTATTTAAGGCGTGATAATCAACCGAACCATCCTCATTATGCTTTGGCTTTAAGGATGGATTAGTATTAAAGAAGTATTCTATCTTTGCGTCATGTCCATGTCGCGGCTGCTTGCCCTCTGCGACCACGATCTGTGTGCAATAGATAGGATTTTCCAGAAAGGCCGCAATATTTTCCTGGCAGATACCAAAGCGCACGCCCATCCTCTTAAGATAGGCAAGAATATCCGCTTCATTCAAGGATGCCCCACCTTGTGTCGGTGGATAAAAAGTCGCTGTGATCCTCATCTTATCCAAGGAACAATGCGTCTGCATAGATTCCGCGAACTCCAGTCCGTCTCCACTACCAGCAGCCACCACACAATCATTTTCCATAGCAATCGCCTCTGCCAATTCACGTTCCTTGTAGCCCTTGATCCCATGATCGTCCAAAAAAGAAGCCAGTTCCTTATAAGAAACTGGCACGCCTTCTGCTTTTGGCGCAAAGAGATGGCATACGGCTAATTGCTCTTTCCAGATAATTCTAAAATATCCATTCCGCTGCTCCATAAAAGCCCCCTATTCAATATTTGTCAGGATTCCCAGATAATTACCCATGCGCTTGCGCAGCTTTGCGATCGCTTTTGTATGTAATTGGGATATTCTGGACTCTGATACCTCAAGCACCATACTGATTTCCTTTAAAGTAAGATCCTCATAATAATACATCAAAACAACTTTGCGTTCTTTTTCAGTCAAGGTCTCCAATGCTTCGGCAAGCATCTGCTTTAATTCCTGCTTGGAGATCATCTCCTCCGGCTGGATGAAATGCGAATTTCGGTGCGTATCCATCGCAGGTTCTGTGCCTTGCTCGACAAACTCATTCAATGACACAACATTGGTCACTTTTAACTGTGACTGCCAATCCACCAGCTCATCTTCCGATAGTCCAAGTTCTGTAGCAATCTCCTCGTCCGTGGCTGTCTTGCCGGTACGCATCTCCACAGCCTTGATGGCTTCATCGATCTTTTTTTGCTTTTGTCGTACCGTTCTGGGAATCCAATCCATCTTTCGGATTTGATCCAGAATTGATCCCCGGATACGCAGGCTGGCATAGGTTTCAAACTTAACATCCTTGCCAAGATCAAACTTGTCAATCGCATCAATCAGTCCAAAAACACCATAACTGACCAGATCGTCAAATTCGACATTATTGCCAAGATACATACTAAGACGTCCGGCAACGACTTTTACAAGCGGCGCATATTCGATTATAATCTGCTCTCTTATCTCTGGTGTAGGCTTCTTTCGAAAAGATTCCCACAACTTTTCTCTGTCAACCGTCTTCATCTATGTGTGTGCCCCCGACGTTATTACTCTTCCTGGTCTGTCTTATCTTCCGTATCTGCGCTGTCATCCTCTACCGTTTCCTCAGACTCGCCCTCCTCTGTATCTTCTTCCATGACACGAAAAGAACGATCCAGAATCACCTTGATAACCGTACCTATCACAGCAAAGCAAACGACAGCCAGCAGAAGTCTTTTGGTATAGACTGCAAAGGATGCCCTCTGAACAACCGATACCAGGCAGGTGATTCCAGCTGCCAACAATGTGATGATGATCGGAATTTGTTTTGTTTTCATATCTTCTCCATCAAATGTATTTTTCCTGTTTACTGACAGATTTGATCAGAAATTTTCCGGTTTCACTATATAATTCCACGGTTCGTCCAAAATTCAATCCTGTATCCTCTGCAAGAAGCGGTATCCCAAGTTCTTTTAATTTTGCTCTGGAAGCAATGGCATTTTTTTCACCAATATTGGCTCCAGAAGTGCTGGAATTGCTTAATTCAAACATCTTGGCTCCACCGGCAATCTTAGCTACGATCTTGTTGCGATTTGCCCCTGATTTGATCATATCCTCATATAACTTTTGGATGCCTGTATCTGCAAATTTAGCAATGTTAGAATTATTTCTGATCTGTGTGCTGTCCGGTAACATAATATGTGCCAGACCACTGATCTTGGTTGTCGGATCATATAAAGCAATACCTATGCACGATCCGAGACCAATGGTCGTAAGCACATCCGGCGATTTGCAGATATTCAGATCTGCCATACCGACTTTGATAACTTGTCCCATAGACTCCCCCTATAATGGCAATCCAAGTGAAGATAAAATCTTCTCGTAGGATTCTTCTTCCGGCATCAAAATAAAATAGCCGTTGATCTGTAATTCATTACTAAACTCTGTCTTGATCATAAGAGCGTTGTCTCCGAACATACCAAACTGGATGGCAGGCACACTCAGGATGGCAGCTGCCATATCCACCGCAACAAAAGGCACTGTTGGTGTTATCGTAAGCCCTGTCAAGCCGGACAGAGCAGAAAGATAAGAACCCGCTATAATATTACCAACTTCCTTAACTGCAGATAAATCCATTTCGTCAAAATCTTCCATGTAATCATCCGGGCGCATCATCAGTCGATTGACAATATGATGTGCAGACACCATATCCATCAAAAACATCATGCTGCCATCAATATCACTGCCAACTCCCAGCATAATACCAACAATAACTTCGTCCTCTGCGCCTATGGATGTTCCTATCTCTTCTACAGGCAAAAACTGTACCTGTGGAACACTCATATCAATACGAAGTCCAAGCATATCCGCAACAGCGGTCGTTGCATTACCTGCACCGATATTGCCAATCTCCGCCAAGACATCACGGTATTTTTCATTTACTTCCTGTAAACTAATCATGTATTCCTCCCGCTCTATGACGCATCTACTTCATCTAAGATAGATGAAATCTCAAGAATAGAGATTAATTCTTCCCCATTCTTTCCAATGCCGTTGATGTACTGTGTCTTGTCTGACTGCGAGTTCTGTGTGTTGCGGTCGATCTCATCTTCTGCAAGGGCAATAACTTCCTTGACCTCGTCAACAACAATACCGACCAGTCCCTGCTCCTCGGTTTTTAAGATGATGATACGGGTAATGTCTGTAAAGACATCATCCTCCAGATTCATCTTGCAGCGCAGGCTCATAAGTGGAACGATCTCACCACGCAGATTGATAACGCCGATATAATGTGCCGGAGCCTTTGGTACACGTGTAATCTTGCACATGCGCACGATATTATCTACATAGGAAATATCCAGACCATACTGCTCATTTCCGATGGATACAACAATATATTGTACGGTTTCTTTTTCTACAACATCTAATCCGTTTTCGTCTTTCATATCCTTCTACCCCCTATTAAAAGATTGCGTTTACATCAATGATCAGTGCGACTTCGCCATCACCAAGAATGGTAGCGCCATTGATGATCTTATTGTTGTCAATACATTTTCCAAGTGACTTGATAACGATCTCCTGCTGTCCGATGAGGTCATCTACAACAAGGCCTGCGTAATTGTCGCCCTTGCGGACAATAACAACGGTCAGGTTGTCCGGTTCTTCCTCGGATGGTGCAGAGTCTAACATCTGATCCAAACGGATGAGTGGAATGACCATACCTCTCAAATGGATCACTTCTTCTGCCTGTACATACTTGATGTCGCTGACAGGGATATTCTCGATATTCTGGATAGACCCTAAAGCGATGGCATACTTCTCATCTCTGACTTCAACCATGAGAGCCTGAATGATGGCAAGTGTCAGTGGCAGGCGGACAATAAATGTTGTACCGGTTCCCTTGACGCTCTTGACGGTAACATCTCCACCCAAAGCCTCGATATTGGATTTAACAACATCCAATCCAACACCTCGTCCTGAAATATCTGTGATCTTCTTTGCCATAGAAAAACTTGGCATAAAGAGGAAATCGATGATCTCTTTCTGGGTCAGATTTTCTGCCTGTTCCGGTGTCACAAGACCTCTTTCGATTGCCTTTTCCTTTACCTTATCTGTATCAATACCAGCACCATCATCCTTTACTTCGATGATGACATTGTTGCCTTCCTGAAATGCATTTAAGACGATGCTTCCCATCTCAGGCTTGCCTGCCTTCTTTCTTTCTTCCAGTGACTCAATACCATGATCTGCGGAATTGCGGAGCAAATGCTGCAAAGGATCGCCGATCTGATCGACTACGGTTCGATCCAACTCGGTCTCTTCACCAGACATATAAAGTTCCATTGGCTTGTTGAGTTTGCGGCTCAAGTCACGGATCATACGCGGGAACTTGTTGACAACGCTCTCGATTGGAACCATTCGCACTTTCATAACCGATTCATGCAAGTTAGTTGTGATACGTTCCAGATACTCGATCTGATCACGAAAGGACTGGTTATTGCCTTCGCCGTTCTGCTCGGAATCGCTCAGGGAAACCAGACTGTTCTTTGCGATGATAAGTTCGCTGACCTGATTCATCAGTGCGTCTAACTTTTCAATATCCACACGCACGGTTCTTGCTGTGACCGGCTTGTTGTTATTTGTCTTCGTTGTCTTTGCCGGTGCCTTTGGAGCCTTTGCAACTTTTTGCGTCTCAGCAGGCTTACTCTCTGTCTTTGTCTCTTCCTGCTTGGTCTCCAGTTCATCGTCCTGCATAAATTCTGCATGACTGGATTCTTTGGCATCTACACCCTCAATCTCGGAAACTGCCTTGATTGCATCTACGATCGGCTGCAGTTCGTGTCCGGACGCAACTACCAGACTGAAATCCAGATCAAACTTTTCATCCTCAATATCCTGTGAACTCGGATTGTAAGCAAGGATCCCGCCAAAATCCTCTATAGCCTTAAATACCAAGAATGCTCTTGCAGCCTTTAATAGGCATTCCTTCTGAATATGTACGGTAAACTCATATATATGCAGTCCGGATTCCTCAGCCTCCTTGATCTTGCCATAGGTCATATCATCCACCTCTATATGAGAGAGTACTGTTGCCGCAGTATCTTCCTTTGCAGTAGCCACCTTGGTCTCTGCCACCGTTTCTGCCGGTGCAGCCTCCGCACCGCCATTCAAATAATCGTTTAACTGCTGGATCAGGGCTTCGTTCCCATTATCTCCCTCATCAGAAGTCGCCTTGACAGTCTCAAGATATTCCTCGATCGCATCCAGACAGTTGAACAAAATATCGATCAGGTTACTGTTGACCTTGATATTGTCATTACGAATCTCCTGGAATACATTTTCCATATCGTGGGTGAGTCGCTGCATTTTCTTAAATCCCATGGTTCCGGCCATCCCCTTTAAAGAGTGTGCCGCACGGAAAATCTCATTGATGACGTCTTTATTTTCCGGTTCCTTTTCCAAGATCATAATATTGTCATTAAGCGCTTGAATATGACCATTTGTTTCATCGATAAAAATGTCGAGATATTGACTTACATCCATCTTTTAATCCCCCAATTTTCTAATTAGTTCATTTGCTACCTGGTTGATAGGAACCACCTTGTCGCTCAGTCCCTGCTGTTCCAAGGACTTTGGCATGCCGTAAACAACACATGTCTCACGGTCTTCTGTTATTACATAGATTTTCTTGTGCTTACGGAGTCTCTGGATTCCCTTTGTACCATCCGCTCCCATACCTGTCAATACCACGCAGATGATCTCCTTATATGACGAATAACAAAGAGAATCATACATCAGGTCTGCACAGGGCTTTAAACTTCCAACCGGGGGCTTATCATTGATAGAGATTTTAGGACGTCCACTGCTGTCCTTTCCGATCTCCATATGTTTCCCTCCGGGTGCAATGTAGACCCAGCCGGCTCTTAATGGTTCCCCATCATCAGCCTGTTTGACGTGAATCGCACTTGTCTGATCCAAGCGCTTTGCCAGAGAATCTGTAAAACCGGCCGGCATATGCTGTACGATAATGAGAGGCACCGGAAGGTCTTTCGGCAGCATAGGTATCAAAACCTGCAATGCCTGTGGACCTCCTGTAGAACATGCAAGGGCAATCAAAGTGTCCTTATATGCTGCAGGCGATGTCCGAAAGACATCTTGACTTATAGAAGTCTCTGTCGAATGATCCGAAGAACGTTCCAACTGCCTGCTGACACGTCGTGTTATCTCCCGCACCCGTCTGGCAGCCTCATGCGGATTCATCGTCTGTGTGTGCCTCGGTGCCTGTTGTCCGCGAGATGCATTGTGAAGTGAGCACAACAATTCAGCCGCTACAGCATCCGTCAATCCGTTTAGACGATTTTCGCGATAGATATAATCGTAGGCACCAAGTTCCATTGCCTGCCTGACGACCTGCATATCCTCCGGAAGCGTACTTGTCAGAAGCACAACATATGGATGTGTTTCCAATTTCTGAAGCCGCCGCATGAATGCGACCACGTCCATACGGGTCGATATTCCCATCACAACAAATTCATAGGCATTTTTCACTATTTTATTGTAAGCATCCTCCATATGAATGCTCATCTCCGACACTTGAAAATCATTGTCTGCATTGATTATATCACAGATCTTTCTTCTCACGAGTGCAGAGTCATCGGCAACTAACACCTTTTGCATTATATTTCCTGTTCCTTCTTTCTGATCCTGCGTTCTTCCCGAAAAATATAGGCAATCAATTGTTCTTTCATATGGGATTCCTTAAAATAAAACTTTACCCGATGCATATATTTTTCTCCGGTCTCTGTTTGTTCGGAGTTGATCACCTTCGCCAAAACTTCGATTTTAAGTTTATTTCCATCCGCCCCTTGGGGTAAATCAAATTCCAGTAAAAGATAATCTATGCCATGTAAAGAATTGCCTGTTGTAAATCTGGCACCGCCACCACTTATATCCAGAATCATTCCGATTCCACGAACTGCCATTTCGTTATTTGCGGTCGTCCTTTCCCTGATGGCTTCGATGGTACTCTCCTTTAGTACTTCTTCTGCAACTGCCATAAAAATCATGGGAAGTGTGCAAGTAATACGATAATATTCCCGGCGCTGAAATTTTTCCAGTTGACCAGTCAGTACAATTTTTAATAAATAAAAATGCTCCTGTTTGACATGATCCACTACAGTTCCCGGTGCTTTATATAGACCGTTATCCGTCGAGAAGACAAACTCATAGCGAATATTTTTCGGCAGAAGTTGAAATTTTCTACCTACCATAGGCATCTGAAGTTCAATGCAATCACTTTTAACATCAAAGATACTTGTATAAAATACACCCTGTAACGCATTCGGTTCATCCCGTTCCATCAACTGTGTGATGCGGATATCCACCTTGCATCCAGGCAATAATTCTTCCACTCTCATATGATACTCCCGGACCGCTTCTTTCTAAGAACGTCCCATAAAATTATTAAATAACTGTGTAATACCCCAGCGATAGCGATTTTTGTCATCACCGGTAAGCAAATTTTGTGCGATAATCTCAAATGCCTTGGTAGACTTTGCATTTGGTGCGACCGTCGATACTGTCTTTTGGTTACGCACCGCTTTTTCCAAGGATGAATCAACCGGTATCATGCCTAAGTAATGCAATTTACCGTCCAAAAATTTTTCCACGACAGAATTGAGTTTCTGATAAACGGCATTCCCCTCCGCCTCAGAAGTCACCTTATTGGCAACCAGATGCACATTGGTGCCATTGCGGATAAACTTTGGATTCTTGTAAAGCGCCTTCATCAGGGAGTAGGAATCCGTGATGGAACTCGGCTCCGGCGTCGTCACCAGGATCACTTCCGGGCTGGCAAGCACAAACTCTAAGACACTGTCAGCCACACCTGCTCCGGTATCTATGATCAAAACATCACACAGATCATTTAACAGCGACAGGCTGTGTACCAGATAGGAGATCTGCTTTTTGGTCAGATTGTTCAGCCCGACAATACCGGATCCACCGGATATAAAACCGATATCCATAGGTCCCGTCGTGATGATCTCACGGATGCTTTTCCCACCAAAGATCAGGTCACTCAGATTGTATTTCGGCACGGTTCCAAACATGACCTCGACATTGGCAAGACCAAAATCCGCGTCCAAAATAATGACACGTTGTCCCATTTTGCGGAACATGATCGCCAGATTGACCGCCATATTGGATTTGCCAACGCCCCCCTTACCACTGGTGATCGTGATCACACGGGCATTGCCAATATTATTTTGATTTTTTTGTTTGATAACATTTCTTAATTGTTCGGCCTGATCCATATTTATCTGCCTCCCAACAAGAGTTTTACCAGTTTTTGTGTATCGACAACTTCAATGTCATCCGGCACATTCTGGCCTGTCGTCACATAGGAAAGTTGTGCCCCTGTATGCAATTTGATATTTAATATATTACCATATGCACCGGTCTCATCCAACTTTGTAAAGATCAGATGAAAATCACAGAATTCATCATAAATATCCGTGATTTCAATAAGATCTTTGTACTTTGTCGTTGCACTCAGAACCAGATAGATCTGTCTTTCATACTGCGATGGAAGATTTTCCAGCAGACGCTTCATATCTTCCCTCTGCCCATCATTCTTGTGTGAAAATCCTGCGGTGTCCACCAGTATCAGATCATAATCACTAAACTTTTCAATCTCTTTTCCAATGTCTTCCGGTGTATAGATAATAGATAATGGGGTATCCAGGATATTGGCATAGGTACGCAGTTGTTCTGCCGCTGCGATACGATAGGTATCGGCGGTCAAAAGTGCCACCTTCTTTTCCTGTTCTACTTTAAAACGTGATGCGATCTTGGCGATTGTCGTTGTCTTGCCTACCCCTGTCGGTCCGATGAAAAATACAACCTTTGGTTTTTTCTTGGTAAGCGAGATCACTTCCGGCTGTCCCAACTTTAAGATCATCTTCTGGTAAACATTGGAAATCAGATAGTCCAGCCCGTTGGTACTGTGAGACACACGATCCAGATCATCCATAAATTGATTGATATAGATCTCATCCACCTCGTTATCCAGTAAGACCTTATATAAGACCTTAAAGAACTGGTGGCTCTGCTCGTCTCTCTCTGATCCCAGATCTTCTACAAATTCCATGGAAGAAAGCGGACGGAAAGTCTCGTTCTTTGGCTCGGCTACCATCTGTGCTGCCTGTGATTCCTGTAATGGTGCGATCGGTTTGTGCCCGTTCTTTTCCATCACTTCGTTGACTGCAGCAAATGCCTCTTTTAAAGCCATGGTATCGCCGGATAAATCTTTTTGAACCGGTTCTGCCTTTGCTGCACGCAGACTTGTCTTTGGTGTCTCCATACGATCGCCAGCCGTTTCCTGACTTTCCAGATCGCGCAGGGAGATTTTCTCATCTGCAACGGCATCAAAGCCATGGGATGCCGGTCTGGCTGACGGTGCCGGCAGTATGCTAAAGGAAGGCTGTGGCATGACATCATCTTCCAGTGCGGCTGTCACCTCGTACATGCTGCCCTTGAAAATACCAAAGAAACCCTTTTGCCGCACTTCCTTTACATTCATGATCACAACCGATGCGCCCATTTCCTCTTTTGCCAGAGCGATCGCTTCTTCTTTTGTTTTTCCCTGAAACTTTTTAATGGTCATCTTATCCTGTCACCATCCCCACTGATTGTAATTCAACATCGGAGTCGATCTCATTATATGAAACCACGATCAGATCCTTTACATAATCTTCTGTCATCTTCTTAAAATACATACGCACGATCGGTGATGTCACAACGATCGGTGTCTTGCCGGTCTCCTCAAACTTTGCAATCTCTGCCTGTAAAGAGTCCATAATGGCACGGATGCGTTCCGGATCTAAGGTCAGATATGCCCCCTGCTCTGTCTGTTTGATGGATGCCATGATATCCTGCTCCACCTTAGGATCCAGTGTAATGCAGGATGTCACTTCATTTGGTACAAAATAGCGGATGGAAATCGCACGTTTTAAGCCCTGACGGACGTACTCGGTCAAAACATCCGTATCTCTGGTCGTCGCCGCATGGTCAGCAAGCACTTCAAAGATAGAGAGCAGGTCGCGGATGGAAATCCCCTCTTTTAAAAGATTCTGCAAGACCTTCTGGATCTCGCCAAGTCCCAATAATTTTGGTGTCAGTTCGTCCACCAGTGCCGGATTGCTCTCCTTTAGATTGTTGACCAGATTCTGGACATCCTGACGGCTCAAGAGTTCTGCAATATGGCTGCGGATCACTTCCGTCAGATGTGTTGCTATGATAGACGGCGGATCCACTACAGTATAGCCCAGACTTTCCGCACGTTCCCTCTGGCTGTCTGTGATCCAGATCGCCGGCAGATGGAAGGATGGTTCAAAGGTCGGAATACCATTGATCTCTTCCTCCACAAAGCCCGGATTCATCGCCATGTAGTGATCGAAGAGGATCTCGCCCTCTGCCACCTGAATGCCCTTGATCTTGATGATGTATTGATTCGGGTTGAGCTGGATATTATCGCGCAGACGGATGATCGGCACGACCGTACCAAGTTCCAGAGCGATCTGTCTTCGGATCATAACGACACGATCCAGAAGATCCCCTCCCTGATTAACATCCGCAAGCGGGATGATACCATAACCAAATTCCAGTTCGATCGGATCCACCTGCAAAAGAGAAACGACATTCTCCGGTCTGCGGATCTCTTCTGCTTCGGACTCTTCCGCCGCGACCTCCTCCTCTATGCTTTCCTCACCAATACTCTTGGAGATGGAATATCCGGAGATCAAAAATGCGGCTCCAAAGGCACAAAATAATACAACATTCAAAGGTGTTACCAATCCCAAAAAGATCATGGATGCACCAACGATATAAAGCACCTTAGGAATCCCAAACAACTGCTTGACCAAAACACCGCTGAAATCAGCCTCCTTGGATCCCTTAGTAACTAAGATACCGGTTGCAAGAGAAATCAGAAGAGATGGAATCTGGGAACAGAGTCCGTCACCGATCGTAAGCAGTCCATATTGCTGGATGGCATCCGTAAAGTTTATACCACTTCGCATAACACCCATTAAAGTTCCACCGATCAGGTTGATAAAGGTGATCAAAAGACCTGCTGTCGCATCTCCCTTGACATACTTTGTCGCACCATCCATAGAACCAAAAAAGGAGGATTCATCCTGTAACTTCTGTCTTCTCTCGCGTGCTTCCTTTTCTGTAATGGCTCCCGTATTTAAGTCGGCATCGATCGCCATCTGCTTACCCGGCATAGCATCCAGCGTAAATCTGGCAGAAACCTCAGCGACACGTTCCGAACCTTTGTTGATAACCATAAACTGCACGATGATAAGGACAATAAAGATGATGGCACCGATCACCAGATCACCTCCACCAACGAACTGTCCAAACGTCTCAACAACATTTCCCGGCGATCCTGTGCTTAAGATCAGACGGGTAGACGAAACGTTTAGGGAAATACGAAAGATCGTCGTAAACAAAAGCAGGGTCGGGAAAAAAGACATATCCAAAACTTCCCGCACAAACAAAACATTCATCAGAACAATCAATGCAATGGAAATATTGAGTGCCAGCATGACATCCAATAAAATAGAAGGAATCGGAACAATAAAGAAAATAATTGCTGCTAATAGATATGCCGCAACGCCGATATCGGTCTTTTTTACACCGGATAAATCCATTCCGTTTCCTCCTTTCCATCGTATATCTCATATTATCTTAAACTATTTATCTCTTACTGTAAACAAGTGCCAGAATCTCTGCCACCGCCTGATACAACTCCGGTGGAATCTGTTCTCCCACCTCAACCGTCGCATAGAGTGCTCTGGCAAGCGGTTTGTTTTCCATGATCTCCACGCCGTTTTCCTTGGCGGTTTCTTTGATCTTTGCCGCCAGATAATCCTCACCTTTTGCGACCACCGTCGGTGCATTTTCTATCTCGGCATCATAACGGATGGCTACCGCAATATGGGTCGGGTTGGTGATGACGACATCCGCCTTAGGAACATCCTGCATCATACGCCGCTGGGATGCTTCACGCATCCTCTGCCTCTGCTGCCCTTTGATCTGCGGATCTCCTTCGGTGTTTTTATACTCATCCTTGACTTCCTGCTTGGTCATCTTCATGTCTTCGTTAAAACGGAAACGCTGGTAGATATAGTCCGCCAGCCCCACAATCAGATAGCAAAGACTGATACGAAGCCCTGTGTCTATGATGATCTCACCGATCAGAGAAATCGCCTGATTGAGCGGTATCTCATATAGGATAAACAAATTATTTGCCTGTCCCTTGATACAGGTATATGCCACATAAAAGACCAAAACGATCTTTAGAATGGACATAAAAAGATTAAAAAGCGAATCTTTGGAAAAAATACGCTTGAAGCCATTGACCGGGTTGAACTTATCCAGTTTGGGCTCTAAGGGCTTAGTCGACACCTGCCAGCCAACCTGTACGATACTGATCACGATAGCAACCACAAAGCCTGCCGCCAAAAAAGGTGCTGCCAGCCGAAGCAGTTGTAAGTAGCCCTGGGTCAAAAGTCCGCTCGCCGCCTGCACTGTCATGCCATCCCTCTGGGTATCGATCACATCCGGAATCATCCCATAAAAAAGATGAAATACACTGATAAAGCCCTCGCCCAGATAGGATACAAAGATACGCAGGGACAAAAATAAAGCGATCAGCATTGCCGCAGAGTTTAATTCCTGACTGCGGGCAACTTTCCCCTCTTCACGGGCATCTTTTAATTTTTTTGAAGTCGCCGGTTCTGTCTTTTCTCCGCCCGGTCCATCCTGTGCGAACCATTGCAAGTCATAAGACAGAAGTAACACTTTGTCTTCCTTCAAGTTAATACATTCCTTCTATAAATGACACTGTCATGACTTTAATCTCTTTGAAGATAAAATTGGCAATATCCGGTAATAAAAACGTTGTGATGAACAAAACCGCAAGACCCAGCAAAAGTTTTAATTGGACACCCACGGCAAACATATTCATCTGTGGTGCCACTTTTGCCATAATACCCAAAATGCTATTGAGGATCATCATGCAGGCAAAAACCGGCAAAACGATTCGAAATCCAATCACAAAAAGATCCGTACAATACTGCATCATAGATGCAAGAAGGGAGTCCATCTGAAACTGTGCTCCCCCCAGCGGAAACAACTGAAATGAATCGATCAGTGCACGCAGGATATATTGATGCATATTAGATACGATCAGAAGCAGGAGTATAAAGTAAGAATATAAGTTTCCTGTAATGCTGACCTGGCTTCCTGTCGACGGATCAAATACCATAGCCATGGAAAGTCCGATATCCATATCAATGATTGTTCCTGCAAATAAAATAATGGAATTACAAATATATGCTGCAAAACCAATCAGCAATCCTGTAATTCCCTCTTTGAGCACCAATAAGGCATAACCGACTTCCGAAGTGTATGTTGTCAGTTCTACCGGGACTGTATAAAAAACAAGGATGGCCACAAATGCTGACAGACCAATCTTTACTCTCCCCGGTACTTCACTTGCCCCAAAAAAGGGTGACACAAATACAAAGCAAGAAATCCGTACCAATATCAGTAAAAAATATTCAAATGTGCTTATATCAAATGTATATTGTAACATATCAAAACTAGCCTAAAAACGTGCTGAAGTTTGTCCACAATTCCGTCATGTAATCTGTCAATGTTGTCAATATAAAAGCACCAAAGATCAGCATTCCTAAAAACACAGCCACAATCTTCGGCACAAAGGTCAGTGTCTGCTCCTGAATGGAGGTAACCGTCTGAAAAATACTGACAATCAATCCTACAATCAAAGAGATCAAAAGCAGCGGAGCTGCACAAATGATAATATTGTAGATCGCATCTCTTACAATGTCTAGTACCTGTCCTTCTGTCACGATAATCACGCTCCCTTTCTATTCATCAATAAAATGTCTTGACAAGTCCGCCAATAACAAGATTCCATCCATCTGCCAAAACAAATAAAAGTATCTTAAACGGCAGGGAAATGGTGGTCGGCGGCAGCATCATCATTCCCATAGACATCAGTACAGATGAAACGACCATGTCGATTACAAT
>CAVLBP010000028.1:0-22636 GCA_963661325.1 bacterium | reverse complement strand
TTGGGGATTGTAGAGAGAAGAAAAAAGAATTATAGTTAAGAGGTCAGAATCCTGATTATCGAGGGACAGTCTATTCTTTTATTTCCTACAGTAAATTTACCCTATCTAAAAAACGGCAAAACTTGACAAAGTGAGGCGACCTTGTTATAATTCGTAATAAATTTGTAACAAATGTAACAAATTTTGTATAAAGTATCATAGAAATGCAATACTTGATATATAGATAGTATTACATGAATATGGAGGAATTATTTATATGAATTATAATTGGAAGAAGCGCGTTGCACAGGGAACAGTGGTTGCTTTGGCGTTGACGGCAATGAGTACGACTACCGTGCTTAGCCAGCCAAAAGAGGCGACAGATGCTGTGAGCGGCTATCGTACCGCCGGAATTGTTCAGGCAGTCAGTACGATGGAAGCAGGTGCGTATGCGACTGCCAATGTCGTAGGTTCTCAGGTGACCGTAGTTGCTGCCGCAAATGAGCAGGCACAGGTCGCATATCCTGAGTGGCAGGATCGCCTGATGGCAAATGTGGATGAGTTCCTGTATGTGAGAGCGACTGCAAGTACAGATTCTGACATTGTCGGCAAGATGTACAAAGGTGATGTGGCAGAGGTTACAGCGACGGAGGGTGACTGGTATCAGATCACATCCGGCAATGTGAATGGCTATGTGCTCGGTGAGTACTGTCTTACCGGTGATGATGCACATGCACTGGCAGAGAGCGTCTGCAAGACCTATGCAAAGGCAAAGGAAGGCGGTATCCGCGTCCGTAGCGAGGCAAGTGCTGAGAGTGCGATCTATACCGTGATGGCGGTAGGCGATTCGCTGGAAGTAGATACGCAGGCTACGCCGGTAGACGGCTGGGTAGCCGTAAGTACCAAGGCTGGTATCGGATATGTCAGCAGTGATTATGTGGATGTTTCGATTGATTATGGAACAGCCATTACGATCGAGGAAGAACAGGCAGCCATTGCAGCAGCCAAAGCCGCAGAAGAAGCAGCGGCAGCAAAGGCACGCGCTGTGACCGTACAGAATCAGGCAGTGGCAGCATCTTATGATGATACGACACTTTTAGCAGCCCTGATCCAGTGTGAGGCAGGCAATGAATCTTATGAAGGTCAGGTAGCCGTTGGTGCGGTGGTATGTAACCGTGTCCGCAGCGGTGGTTATCCAAGTTCTGTTTACGGAGTTGTATATCAGAGCGGACAGTTTTCACCGGCAGCGAGCGGATCGGTAGCATCCGTAGCAGCAAGTGGTCCAAAGGCATCCTGTATGCAGGCAGCGCAGGCAGCCCTTGCAGGAACGGACAACACAGGCGGAGCACTGAGTTTCAGACCGGTCAGCAGTGGACGCGGCGGCGTTGTGATAGGTAACCATGTATTTTTTTAAATGAAAGAAGATAAGATATCCCATTTCGGCATAGTGATATGTCGGACTGGGATTTTTTGTTACTTTTTTATTCACAAATGACCAAAAGCGTTGCGCGATTGCAAGAGGTAAGGTAGTATAAGAAAGTAGCAAATAAAACGCAAATGGGAGGTAGTTTATGGTAGTAGTTATCATTTTAGTCGTGGTGATCTTATTGCTGGTCATTTCCTGCATCAAGGTCGTACCGCAGGCACACGCTATGGTTATCGAGCGTCTGGGGGCATATCTGACGACCTGGCCGGTAGGTCTTCACTTCAAGGTGCCGTTCATCGATCGTGTGGCACGCAATGTCAACTTGAAGGAGCAGGTGGTTGATTTCCCACCACAGCCGGTTATCACCAAGGATAATGTTACAATGCAGATCGACACGGTCGTATATTATCAGATCACAGATCCAAAGCTTTATTGCTATGGTGTGGAGAATCCGATCATGGCGATCGAGAACCTGACAGCGACCACACTGCGTAATATCATCGGTGATCTGGAACTCGATGAGACATTGACTTCCAGAGAGACCATCAATACAAAGATGCGTTCCGCACTGGATGTCGCAACAGATCCATGGGGTATCAAGGTCAACCGTGTGGAGTTAAAGAACATCATTCCACCGGCAGCTATCCGTGATGCCATGGAAAAACAGATGAAGGCAGAACGTGAACGAAGAGAAGCCATCTTGATCGCCGAAGGTGAGAAGAAGTCCACCATCCTGATCGCCGAAGGTAAAAAAGAGTCTGCCATTCTCGATGCTGAGGCAGAGAAGCAGGCACAGATCTTAAAGGCAGAGGCTGTCAAGGAAGCAACGATTCGCGAGGCAGAAGGTCAGGCAGAAGCCATCCTCAAAGTCCAGCAGGCGAATGCAGACGGTCTGCGTTTCTTAAAGGAAGCCGCTGCGGATGATGCTGTTTTACAGTTGAAGAGTTTAGAGGCATTTGCCAAGGCAGCAGACGGCAAGGCAACCAAGATCATCATTCCGTCTGAAATCCAGGGAATGGCAGGTTTGGTCAAGTCCATCACAGAAGTGGCAAAGGACGAGTAAAGGAGATCGATACATATGAATCTGTCAGGTAGAAATTTTTTAAAACTTTTAGATTATAGTCCGGAGGAGATCCGTTATCTCATTGATCTGTCAAAAGAATTGAAAGACAAGAAGAAAAAAGGCATTGCACATGATGAGTTAAAGGGAAAGAATATTGCCCTGATCTTTGAAAAGACCAGCACAAGAACCCGTTGCTCTTTTGAGGTGGCAGCGCATGATCTGGGTATGCATGTGACCTATCTGGATCCGTCCGGTTCCCAGATCGGCAAGAAGGAGAGCATCAAGGATACGGCAAGAGTACTCGGCAGGATGTTTGACGGTATCGAGTATCGTGGATATGGACAGGAGATCGTAGAGCAACTGGCAGAGTATGCAGGTGTTCCGGTATGGAATGGACTGACCAATGAATTTCATCCGACACAGATGATCGCGGATATGCTGACCATCGAGGAAAAGTTTGGCAAGCTGGAAGGGATCAAGTTTGTTTATATGGGCGATGCCCGCTACAATATGGGCAATTCCCTGATGGTGACCTGTGCAAAACTGGGCATGGATTTTGTTGCATGCACCAATAAAAAGTATTTCCCGAATGAGGCATTGGTCGCAGAGTGCCGTGCCATTGCAGAAAAGACAGGGGCATCCATCACATTGACAGAGGATGTGGCAGAAGGCTGCAAGGACGCAGACGTGATCTATACGGATGTATGGGTTTCTATGGGTGAGCCGACCGAGGTCTGGGAAGAACGTATCCATGACCTGCTTCCATATCAGGTCAATGCCAAGGCGCTGTCCTATGCCAAGGATACAGCCATCTTTATGCATTGCCTGCCGGCTTTCCATGATCTGGATACGACAGTCGGTAAGGAGATCCATGAAAAATTCGGTCTGACCGAAATGGAAGTGACCGATGAGGTCTTTGAGAGCAAGCAGTCTGTTGTCTTTGATGAGGCAGAAAACCGCATGCATTCCATCAAGGCGATCATGTATGCGACTTTAAAATAAAAGGATGAGAGAGCAAGACAGCATATGATACAGATCAGACATGAGTATTTAGAGACTATTGATTCTACCAACAATGAGATCAAACGCCGCGCGGCAGACGGCGAGACAGAGGGACTTGTCATTTCTGCCGGAAAGCAGACGGCGGGCAGGGGCAGGAGCGGACACCAGTGGGAGACACCGGCGGACATTTCCATAGCCACATCCCTTTTGCTGCGACCGACCATGGATATAGCCCATCTCAGCAGTCTTACCCTGGTAGCGGCAGTGGCCGTGCGACGTGCCATTGAAGAACTTTATGGTATTGAGACCTGGATCAAATGGCCCAATGATGTCATTATCCACGGCAAAAAGGTCTGCGGCATTCTGACCGAGATGAGTGCCAGCGAGGGCAAGGCAGAATATGTTGTGGTCGGCATCGGGGTAAATGTGCATCAGACTTCTTTTTCCGAGGAACTGGCAGATAAGGCGATCTCTGTGGATATGGCTTTAAAAGAGCAGGGTTCTTTTGGGGCAAAGCGGGGCGACTGTAAAGAACTGACCTACCGCATCTGGCAGGAGTTTGCCCTTTTGTATGAAGCCTTTTGCATGACAGAAGATCTGTCTATTGTCATGGAAGAGTACAATCGTTTCCTGATCAACCGCAATGCAAAGGTGCGTGTACTGGATCCAAACGGCGAGTGGGAAGGCACTGCCCGTGGTATCGACGAATCGGGCAAACTTTTAGTAGAGACCAAGGAAGACTTGCGCCAGGTGGATTCCGGTGAAGTCTCTGTCCGGGGTGTTTATGGCTATGTATAGAAAGGAACCTTCGATATATGAATGACGAGATCGTACTTTGTGGGGCGAGTTCCTACAATAAAAAATATTACTTTAATGAGCAGTTTTCCTCTCTGCCACAGGGGATACAGGATGAATTACACATTATGTGTGTACTTTTTACGGCGGATGTCGGAGGCGTTTTGCAGGTTGTCTTTGATGAGGATGGCTCCCTGCAACTGCGCACACAGACAGAGGAAGACGATATCCTCTATGATGAGATCGGCAGTGTCTTAAAGATCAAGCAGTTACAGAGGGAAAAGGAAGAATTGTTTGAATCGCTGGAAATGTATTATCGCGTCTTTTATCTGGGAGAGGCATACGAAGGCGAGGAGTAGGAGAATACAAGATGTTAATGACGATTGATGTAGGAAATACAAATATTACCGTGGGTATTTTTGCCAAACAGAAGTTAGTGGGAAATTTTCGCCTGACAACAGGTATGACACGCACTTCCGATGAGTTTGGAACAGCCATCGGGGAGATCCTGCGCTACAATGACATTGAAAAGCAGGACATAAGCGACGCCATCATTGCCAGCGTAGTGCCAAAGATCATGCACTCCCTGACCAGTGGCATCATCAAGTACTTTGGCGTGCATCCTATCCTGGTGGAGCCGGGCGTGCGTACCGGGGTCAAGATCATTACGGAGAACCCGCGTCAGATCGGTGCGGACCGTATCGTCAATGCCGCAGGAGCATTGGGCTTGTATGGCGGACCGGCGATCGTCATTGATTATGGTACAGCGACCACCTATGATCTGATCAGTGCAGAGGGGGCTTATGTGTCCGGCGTGATCGCACCGGGTATCCGTACATCCGCGGAGGCACTCTGGTCAAAAACAGCGAAACTGCCGGAGATCGAGATCCGCAAACCGGAGCATATCTTGGCAAAAGAGACGATATCCTCCATGCAGGCAGGACTTGTCTACGGTCAGATCGGGCAGACGGAGTATATCGTAAAAAATATGATCGCAGAATCCGGTTATGAAAATATCAAGGTCGTAGCAACCGGCGGTTTGGGCAATCTGATCTCCAAGGAAACGGATTGCATCAATATCTATGATCCGGAACTGACCTTGCAGGGGCTGCGCCTGATCTATGAAAAAGAGATGAAAAACCGCGGCGCGGATCGTTAGATAGGGGAAAAGATGGATAAGTCGACATTACAAGGACTTCAAATAGGAAATGTGAGACTGGAGAATAATCTGGTCTTAGCACCCATGGCAGGCGTAACAGACCTGCCATTTCGTACTTTATGCAAAGAACAGGGAGCAGGGCTGATCTGCATGGAAATGGTCAGTGCCAAGGCCTTGCAGTACAACAACAAAAACACATATCAACTGCTGGAGATCGAGGAGAAAGAGCGACCGGTCTCTTTGCAGTTATTTGGCTCGGATCCGGATTGCATCAGCGAGATGGCAAAGCGGATCGAGGACCGTCCTTTTGACATTTTAGATATCAATATGGGCTGTCCTGTGCCAAAAGTCGTCAATAACGGCGACGGCTCTGCATTGATGAAAAATCCCAAACTGGCAGGGCAGATCATGCGAAAAACGGTAAAAGCCATTCAAAAGCCGGTCACAGTCAAGATCCGCAAGGGCTTTGATGATGCCCATGTAAATGCGGTGGAGATGGCAAAGATCGCGGAAGATGCCGGTGTGGCAGCCATTGCCGTACATGGCAGGACAAGAGAGCAGTATTATTCCGGTAAAGCCGACTGGGACATTATCGCGCAGGTCAAAGATGCCGTATCCATTCCGGTCATAGGAAACGGGGATCTTCTGGATGCCAAGGATGTGATCGCTATGAAAGAGCAGACCGCTTGTGATGGATTTATGATCGGTCGTGGGGCGCAGGGCAACCCGTGGATCTTTCATCAGATCCTGCATTATTTTGAGACAGGGGAAATGATAGGAAAGCCACCGATCGACGTTGTGGTGGCTACCATGTTGCGTCATGCGAAGATGCAGATCGCCTTTAAAGGGGATGAATTATATGGAATACGAGAATTTCGCAAGCATGCGGCGTGGTACACCTGTGGTTACCACAATTCCGCACGCTTACGTGGCATGATCAATGAGGTCAACACTTACCAGGACTTGGAAGACCTGATGGAGCGCGTCTTAAGATAAATGCCAGATATCTTCATTATACTGGGTGATGGTCCGATCGGATGAGAAGAAGCCGGCTTTGCTGATATTGATCAGCATCTTCTTCGCCCAGATCATGCGGTCTTCGTAGTCCGCATAGATACGTTCCTTGGTTGCCTTGTAATCTTCAAAATCCGGTAAAGTCATGAACCAGTCCTTGTTCAAAAGTTCATGGTAAAGACGTTCTAAGTTTTCTTTTTGTCCGACCGCAAGCATGGTATCGCTGATCAAAAAGTCGATGGCACGCTTGATGGCAGGATCCTTCTCATAGTAATCTCTGGAAACATAATCAGCCTTCTCATAATGGGCGATGACATCGTCTGAGGATTCGCCAAAGATATAAATGTTGTCGTCCCCGACAAATTCATGCATTTCCACGTTGGCACCGTCTTCGGTGCCGATGGCAATGGCACCGTTTAACATGAACTTCATGTTGGATGTACCGGATGCCTCCTTGGAAGCAAGTGAGATCTGCTCATGGATATCTGCCGCCGGGATCAGTTTTTCAGCCAGGGTGACATTGTAGTTTTCTACCATGACAACGGACAGGTATGGAGATACCTCCGGGTCATTGGCAATGATCTCCTGCAAGCAGAGGATGACATGGATAATGTCTTTTGCAATGACATAAGCCGGGGCAGCCTTGGCACCAAAGATGACTGTGATCGGACGCTTTGGCAGTTTCCCTTCCTTGATCTCAAAATATTTATCGATCACATAGAGGGCATTCATCTGCTGTCTCTTGTATTCATGCAGACGCTTGATCTGGATGTCAAAGACAGAATCCGGATTGATGTCAATGTTTTGTGTCTGCTTCAGATAAGATGCCAGTTCCTCTTTCTTTCCCTGTTTTACGGCAAGCAATTTTTTCAGTACCGCAGTATCATCGGCATAGGCAGACAGTTTTTCCAATTCGGTCGCGTCTTTCTTGTAACCGTCCCCGATGAGTTCGGTCAAGAGATCAGCGAGCGGGTGGTTGCAGTGGAGTAACCATCTGCGGAAAGTGATGCCGTTGGTCTTGTTGTTGAATTTTTCCGGATAGATCTTGTAGAAGTTGTTGAGTTCACTGTTCTTCAAGATCTCTGTGTGCAGATAGGCAACACCATTGACGGAATAGCCATAATGGATATCCATATGTGCCATGTGCACGCGATCCTCGTCATCGATGATGGAAACGCTCGGATCATGGAAAGTGTCATTGACCTTGTTGTTCAATTCATAAATGATCGGAAGCAGTTGCGGTACGGCTTTCTGTAAGTATTGGATCGGCCATTTTTCCAGCGCTTCGGCAAGGATGGTATGGTTGGTATAAGCACAGGTCTTAGTCACGATCTTGATCGCTTCTTCCATGCGGATTCCCTTTTGCATCAAAAGGCGGATGAGTTCCGGGATCACCATGCTTGGGTGGGTATCGTTGATCTGGATGGTCGCATAATCAGCCAGATCATGCAGATTGCTGCCGCGCTCTATAGCTTCGTCCAAGATCAGATGAGCGGCATTGCTGACCATGAAATATTGCTGGTAAACACGCAAGATGCGTCCGGCCTCGTCGGAGTCATCCGGATACAAGAATAAGGTCAGGTTTTTGGCAATGTCCGTTTTGTCAAAATCAATGCCCTCTTTTACCAGTGATTCATCGACAGAGTCAATGTCAAATAAATGCAGTTTTGTTGTTCTTCCCATATAGCCGACAACGTCGATATCATACATGCAGGAGGTCAGTGTCAGACCGCCAAATTCGATGTCATAAGTCCGCTTGGTCTTGTTCAGCCAGTTTTTATTTTCTATCCAAGGGTTTGGCGTTTCCTCTTGCAGGTTATTTTCAAATACCTGCTTGAAAAGTCCGAAATGATAGTTTAAGCCGACACCGTCGCCGTTTAAGCCAAGTGTAGCGATGGAATCCAAAAAGCAGGCAGCCAGACGACCAAGTCCGCCGTTTCCAAGAGAAGGCTCCGGCTCGATGGTTTCGATCTCTGCCATGGTCTTTCCGTATTTTTGCAGGCAGGTCTCTACCTCGTCGTAGAGTCCAAGATTGATCAGGTTGTTGGAGAGGAGTTTTCCGATAAGAAACTCAGCGGAAATATAGTAGAGTTTCTTTTTGCCCTCGGTGCTGACCTTTTTTGCGGCTTCTTCCTTTACCAGTTCTAAAAGAGCGACATAGATCTGCTCATTTGTGACATGCCCCGGATCCGTGCCAAAGGTATCCTTGACCTTGATTTCTAATGCGTCCATAAAAACCTCCTAAAATTTACATTCTTAATTATGCTTCCAGTATATAGGTTATGAAGGAAAGGGTCTTGTCATATCATAGCAAAAAGTAGTACAATCCTATCATTATAAAAATGAACAGCAGAAAAAGGGGCAGAAAATGGATATAAAAGAATACGAAAACTATCACGAGCGGAAAGAGCACAGCCGACAAAAATTCCCTTATAATACCTATTTGTGCTCCATGCCACTGGATTTTCGTCAGGTTCCCATGCATTGGCATGATGAAATGGAGATCATCTATATAAAGAAAGGGCGGTGCATGGTCTCTGTAGAATTTGATGAGAGGATCGTAAGTGGGGGAGAGTTTGTTGTGGTCCTGCCGGGGCATCTGCATGGTATCCGCTCTGTGCCGGGGGAAAGTGTCGAGTACGAAAATATTCTTTTTCGCCCGGAAATCTTATATGGAAAAAAGGACGATGGATTAAGATCGGACTTTTTTGATCCCCTTTTTCAGATGAAGATCGTCATTCCCTCTTTTTATGGGGAGGGGGTTCCCGGTTACCGGGAGATCAAAGAGGTCTTAGATGGCTGCGATAGTATCTGTAAAGAGCCGGTGGAGGGCTATGAACTCCTGCTCAAAAGCAGGCTCTATCTTCTGATCTATCATTTGTGCCAGACCAGTGGGCAGCGGGGCAGGGGCAAAAACAGCAGACCCCATGAGGAAATGAAACTGGTCCTAAAATATGTGGAACTGCATTATATGGAAAAGATCACGATCGCTGCTATGGCGGAGGTCAGTGGTTTCAGTGCTTCTCATTTTATGAAGTATTTTAAACAGAATATGGGGCAGAGTTTTATTGACTATCTCAACGACTATCGTCTGACTATGGCGTCCCGTATGCTTGTGGCATCCGAGGCGTCCGTTTTATCCATAGCCCAGGAGGTCGGTATTGATAATATGTCCTACTTTAACCGCATTTTCAAGCGGAAATTCGGTATGACGCCGAGAGACTTCCGTAAGGTCAACGGCAATAGGGATTTGTGATTTTGCACAAAAATTATAGAATACTTTCGTAGAAAATAGCAAAAATGGCATATGTATGTTGACATGGTAAATTTTGGGGTTTAAGATATATGCATATCAACTGAAAACGTTTCCAGTAACGTTTCCGGTAACGCTTTCAGAAATAAAGGGGAAGGGGGCAGACATATGACCATCAAAGATATAGCAAAGATCAGTGGCGTGAGCGTCAGCACCGTTTCCCGCGTATTAAACAACCATCCGGATGTGAGTGAGGATGTACGACGCAAGGTCATGGCAGTTGTGGAGGAATACAACTACATTCCCAACAACAGTGCCAGATCATTGGGACAGAGCAAGTCAGACAACATTGGACTGATCGTCCGTGGTATTTCCAATCCTTTCTATACATCCATCATCCATGAGATCGAGCAGGATATCGAAAAGGCCGGTTACACACTCGTGATGCAGCAGATCGGTGCCACGGAGGATGAACTCTTAGCAGGTGCCATGATGGAGCGTGACAAGAGATTGCTAGGCTTGATCTTTTTGGGAGGACGTCTGGACTATACCAAGGAACAGATCGCATCGATCAGCGTACCTTTTGTTTCCTGTTCTTCCAACAATGCTTATGGATCTTTGGACGACACATGTTATTCCAGCGTATCGATTGACGATACGCAGACAGCTTATGAAGCGGTCAAGGAATTATACAAAGAAGGACACCGTAGGATCGCCGTTCTTCTGGCAAGACCGGATGACGGATCTATTTCGCAGGTTCGCTACGAGGGATATGTAAAAGCGCTTACCGAAATGGGGATGGCACCAACAGATGATTTGATCATATCCTTAAACAGTTATAACATTGCAGACGCTTATCATGGGACAAAAGCGTGGCTGGATCAGAGGATCCCTTTTGATGCGATTTTTGCAATCGCAGATAACCTTGCCATGGGAGCCATGAGAGCACTTAGGGAAAAGGGCATCATAGTGCCGAGAGATTGCTCCATTGTAGCGATCGATGGTATTGAAGTGTCAGAGTATATGGCACCGGCACTTTCTACTTATTGTCAGCCGATGGAAGAACTGGGAAAGACCAGTGTAGAACTTCTCATCGACCTGATCGAGAAAAAGGGAGAGCATAGGCAGATTACTTTGCCGACGATCTTCCGCGAGGGGGAGACCATCGCAGTCCGATAAAGAGTCATAAGGAGCAGTGGTCTTGCATATAATGGTTTTTAATTGTGGCAAAAGCGCAGTGCCATAATTGGAAATAAATACTTATCAATTATCACGAGAAGGAGAGGGTAATCATGAAACTAAAAAAAGTATTAGCATTGACAATGGTTGCTACGATGGCAGTTGGCGCATTTGTCGGATGCGGCAGTTCCAAAGATGGGGGAGATTCTGCTAAGTCAGATTCCGGAAAGGTCTACTATTTGAACTTCAAGCCGGAAGCAGATGATGCGTGGCAGGCTTTGGCAAAGGAATACACCAAGGAGACAGGTGTTGATGTTACTGTCGTAACAGCAGCATCCAACAAGTATGAAGAGACACTGATGGCAGAGATGTCAAAGAGTGAGGCTCCTACTTTATTCCACGTAAACGGACCGGTTGGATTGAACAACTGGAAAGATTATGCAATGGATCTTTCAGACACAGATGTATATAAGAACTTAAACGGTGACGAATATGCATTGAAAGATGGCGACGAAGTAAAGGGTATCGCAATGGCTGTTGAGACATACGGTATCATTACAAATACAAAGTTATTAAAAGAAGCCGGATATACCGTAGATGATATCCAGAGTTTCGATGACTTAAAGAAAGTAGCAGAAGACATCACAGCAAGAAAAGACGAACTTGGATTTGCAGCATTTACTTCTGCTGGGATGGATGATTCCTCTGACTGGAGATTTAAGACACACCTTTCAAATCTTCCGATCTACTTTGAATATCAGGATGAGAACGAAACAAGTACAGATGCGATCAAGGGAACCTATCTTGACAACTACAAGAACATCTTTGATCTTTACATCAACAACTCAACCTGTGATCCTAAGGAACTTGCAAGCAAGACCGGCGATGACTCTGAAAGCGAATTCATCAACGGCGAAGCAGTATTCTTCCAGAATGGTTCTTGGGAGTACGGCAATGTTGTAGGTGATGACAAGTTATCTGCTGATGATGTTACCATGATCCCAATCTACATTGGCGTTGGCGACGAGGCAAATCAGGGACTTTGCACAGGTACAGAGAACTACTGGTGTGTAAACAGTGCCGCTGATGAAAAAGACATCCAGGCAACACTTGATTTCATGAACTGGTGTGTATCTTCTGACAAGGGAACAACAGCAATGGCTGATGACATGGGATTTGTTATTCCTTTCAAGGATGCTAAGGAGACAGACAACGTATTCGTTCAGAAGGATAAGGAAATGCAGGCAGCAGGCAAGACCACCATTCCTTGGGATTTCACAACCATCCCTTCAGAGCAGTGGAAGGCTGACCTTAGTTCCGCACTTACTGCATATGCAGCAGGCACAGGCACTTGGGACGACGTTGTAAGCGCATTCGTTGACGGATGGGCAACAGAGTACAAGGCAGCAAATCAGGAATAATCCGCATTTGCAAATTTCATAGATGCATCGATTCCCTTGCGCAGGAATAGCATCGCTTATAATTGTTTTGAATAACCGGAGGGCGGGCAAACAACGCCTGCCCTCTATATTTATGCCCAAAAGGCAGATGATTTTATCGATTTTTAAGGAGGTTACCATGGAAAAAGCAGTTAGAAAATATTGGCCTGTCTTTGTGCTGCCGACCGCTGCGGCTTTTTGTGTAGGCTTTTTGTATCCGTTCATTCAAGGATTATATTTATCTTTCTGCAGCTTCATTACGATTGACCGGGCAAAGTTCAACGGATTGCAGAATTATAAATACGCACTTACCGATGCAACTTTTTTACATGCATTCTGGTTTACGGCATTATTTACGATCGTGGTCACGATACTGATCAATGTCGGAGCATTTGCACTTGCACTTGCACTTACCAGTAAGTTGAAAGCATCCAATCTTTTCCGTACCATCTTTTTTATGCCAAACCTGATCGGCGGTATCGTCTTGGGATACATCTGGCAGATCCTGCTCAACGGAGCCTTGACTTTACTGGAAAAGCCGCTTTTGGCATTGGATGAAAAATACGGATTTATCGGTCTGCTCATACTGATGTGCTGGCAGCAGATCGGTTATATGATGATCATTTACATAGCAGGATTGCAGTCGATCCCGGATGATTATATCGAAGCAGCAAAGATTGATGGAGCTACAGAAGGACAAATATTATGGAAGATCAAGATTCCGAATGTTATGCCGTCAATTACCATTTGTATGTTCTTATCCCTTACCAATGGATTTAAGTTATTCGACCAGAACTTAGCACTGACCGGCGGTGAACCGGCACACGCTTCTGAAATGCTGGCACTCAATATCTACAGTACCTTCTATGCAAGAAGCGGACCACAGTGGAAGGGGTATGGACAGGCGAAAGCCGTACTCTTCTGTATTTTAGTTATCATTATTTCTATGATACAGTTGAAGGCAACCAAATCTAAGGAGGTGCAGCAGTAATGAAAGAGAAAACAACCTTAAAAAGCAAGATCTTATTTGTTGTACTTTTGATCCTTAGTTTAGCATGGATCTATCCGGTATTTATGATCCTGATCAACTCTTTTAAGACGGATCGAAATATCACGACAAGAACGGTATTCCAACTGCCGAATGCAGATAGTTTTGCGGGACTGTCAAACTTCGTGGATGCACTTACTTCCAAGGGATTTGCCAAGGCATTTGGCTACAGTCTCATGATCACGATCACGTCCGTTGTATTGATCTTGATCTGCTGTTCTATGTGTGCATGGTTTATCACGAGAGTCAATGGCATTATATCCAAGATTTTATATTTCCTTTTTGTATTTTCTATGGTAGTGCCATTCCAGATGCTGATGTTTACTTTATCCTCTACGGCAGACAGATTGGGATTGAATAAACCTTACAATATCTGTATTATTTATCTGGGGTTTGGAGCGGGACTGGCGGTATTTATGTTCTGCGGTTTCATGAAGTCCATACCACTGGAGATCGAGGAAGCGGCGATGATTGATGGCTGTAATCCTTTGCAGACATTCTTTTTGATCGTACTTCCGATCTTGAAACCGACACTGATCTCTGTTGGTATTTTGGAAACCATGTGGTTGTGGAACGATTATCTTTTACCATATCTGGTACTTGATCGTAAGAAATATATGACCATTCCGATTTTGATCCAGTACTTCCAGGGAAGTTACGGAAAAGTAGAAATGGGACCAATGATGGCTTGTATCCTTATGACGGTATTGCCGATCATCATTGTATATCTGGTATGCCAGAAGTACATTATCAAGGGCGTTATGGCAGGTGCTGTCAAGGGCTAAGACTTGTTCCCTTATAGAATTATGAGGTGAAAAATATGAATAGAAGTAGTGGAATATTACTTCCAATATCTTCGCTTCCTTCACCATATGGTATAGGCACCTTTGGGGCGGCAGCATATGCCTTTGCCGATTTTTTACATGAGGCAGGGCAGAAATACTGGCAGCTTTTACCACTGGGACCTACCAGTTATGGGGATTCTCCTTATCAGAGTTTTTCCACCTTTGCGGGAAATCCCTATTTTGTGGATCTGGACCTTCTGATCGAGGACGGACTGCTTTTGGCAGAGGAAGTAGAAGCATGTGACTGGGGTCATGATCCCCGTCATGTGGATTATGGAAAGATATACGAAAGCCGCTTTGCCATATTGGCAAAAGCAAAGGCAAGAGGCTATGCGAGAGATTATGAGGATGTGCAGGCTTTTTGTCAGGAAAATAAGCAGTGGCTGGACAATTATGCACTTTATATGGCATGTAAAAAGCATTTTGGCATGAAAGCCTGGAGCGAGTGGGAGGATAAGGACATCCGTATGCACAGACCGGAAGCGGTAGAAAAGTACCGCAAGGACTTGCAGGAGGATATGGAACTTTTTATTTACATCCAGTATCTCTTTTTCAAACAGTGGAATGCCCTGCGTGCTTATATCAATGATCTGGGCATTGAGATCATCGGAGATCTGCCGATCTATGTATCCATGGATTCTGCGGATGTGTGGGCAGAACCGGAGTATTTTGTTTTAAATGAGGAACGTATCCCATTGGAGGTAGCAGGTGTGCCGCCGGATTATTTCAGTGAGGATGGGCAGCTCTGGGGCAATCCGATCTATGATTGGGAGGCTATGGCAAAAGACGGATACGGCTGGTGGATCCGACGGATCGAAGGCGCGGGCAAGTTGTATGATGTGATCCGCATCGACCACTTCCGTGGCTTTGATACCTATTGGGCTGTACCTTATGGGGAAAAGACTGCCAAGATCGGTCAGTGGAAGCAGGGACCGGGGATGGATCTGGTCGGACTTTTGAAAGAGACCTTTCCAAAACTGGAGTTTATCGCGGAAGATCTGGGCGAGCAGTCGCCGAGCGTCAGACAACTGCTTGCGGACAGTGGTTTCCCGGGCATGAAGATCTTGGAGTTTGCCTTTGATTCGGATGAGCCAAGCGACTATCAGCCGCACACCTATCCGAGACACTGCATTTGTTACACCGGAACCCATGATAACAGTCCGGTCATGCTTTGGAAGGAAGAAGCCAAGTCGAAGGATGCTGCCTATGCAGCAGAGTATTTAGGCATAGGGGATGAACCTTATTATTGGGGATTTATCCGCGGTGGCATGCGGTCCGTGGCACTTCTTTTTGTGGCACAGATGCAGGATTATCTGGGACTTGGCAAAGGACACCGCATGAATGTGCCGGGGACGGCAAGTGGAAACTGGACCTGGCGTATGCTTTCAGAAGAAGCCGGTACAGAAGTTGCGGAGAAACTTTATCGCATGACCAAGATATATGGTCGTTTGCAAAAGTAAATAAGAAAGAAAAAAGGTGGCTTTAAGACCTGTGAGATCGTGGTTTTAAGGGCACCTTTTCTTGACAATCAGAGGGCTTTTTGCCTATAATAGATTGATTAAATATCAGAAAGGATATGCAGACATGGAAAAGAAAAATATCTTGACATATGGTGGACTTAAAAAATACGAAGATGAACTTCAGGAGTTGAAGGTTGTTCGTAGAAAGGAAGTTGCTCAGAAGATCAAAGAAGCAAGAGAGCAGGGCGACTTGTCAGAGAACGCAGAGTACGATGCAGCAAAGGACGAGCAGCGTGATATCGAGGCGCGTATCGAAGAATTAGAGAAGATCCTTAAGAATGCAGAAGTTGTGGATGAGGAAGAAGTAGATCTGGACAAGATCAGTGTTGGGTGTCAAGTCAAGATTTTGGATATTGAATTTGACGAGGAACTGGAGTACAAGGTTGTAGGTTCTACAGAGGCAAACAGCCTGACAGGCAGAATTTCCAATGAGTCACCGGTTGGCAGAGCCATCATGGGAGCAAGTGTTGGAGATATCGTGACCGTTGAGACTCCGGCAGGCGATTTACAGTACAAGATTTTAGAGATTCAGAGATCGAACTAATAGATATAGAGGTGTTACATGGCAAATCAGAATAATACACAGGGACAGGATCTGGGACAACTTTTACAGATCAGACGTGAAAAGTTAGCTAACCTGCAGGCGGCAGGTCAGGATCCTTTCCAGATCACAAAGTATGATGTGACCCATCATACATCCGACGTAAAGGAAATCTATGCCGCACATGAGGCAGAACTTCTTGCAGGCAGAGAGGATCCGGATACCGAGGGTATGGATGAAGGGGAAGCAAGAGAGATCATCAAGAAAGAATACGATGAGAGAAGAAGCATTATGGATGCTTCTCCGATCCGGGTGTCTATCGCCGGACGTATGATGTTCAAGCGTGTGATGGGCAAGGCTTCTTTTGCAAATATCCAGGACTTAAAGGGCAACATTCAGATCTATGTGGCAAGAGATGCCATTGGTGAAGATCTGTATGCGACATTCAAAAAGTCCGATATCGGTGATATCTGGGGCATCAAGGGATATGCTTTCCGTACAAGAACCGGAGAGGTTTCCATTCATGCAGAGGAGATGACACTGCTTTCTAAGTCTTTGCAGATCTTACCGGAAAAGTTCCATGGACTGACCGATACCGATACCCGTTATCGTCAGAGATATGTGGATCTGATCATGAACCAGGAGAGCAAGGAAGTATTCATCAAGCGTTCTCAGATCATCAAGGAGATCCGTAAGTTCTTGGATGGACGCGACTTTATGGAAGTAGAGACACCGATGCTGGTATCCAATGCCGGTGGTGCTGCTGCCCGTCCGTTTGAGACACACTACAACGCTTTGGATGAGGACGTAAAACTCCGTATCTCTTTGGAATTGTACTTAAAGAGACTGATCGTCGGCGGCTTGGAAAGAGTTTACGAGATCGGACGTGTATTCCGTAATGAGGGTGTAGACACCAGACATAACCCGGAATTTACCCTGATGGAATTGTATCAGGCATATACAGATTATGAGGGTATGATGGAACTGACAGAGTCTATGTTCCGTTATCTTGCAGAGACCGTTTGTGGCAGCACCAAGATCGAATACAACGGTATCGAACTCGACTTTGGCAAGCCATTTGAGCGTATTACTATGAATGACTGCATCAAAAAATACACCGGTATCGATTTTGATCAGGTGGCAGATGATGAGGCAGCCAAGGCACTTGCAAGAGAACATCATGTAGAATATGAAGAACGCCACAAAAAGGGCGATATCATCAACCTTTTCTTTGAGGAGTTCTGCGAGGAGAAATTGATCCAGCCTACTTTTGTTATGGATCATCCGATCGAGATCTCTCCACTGACCAAGAAAAAGCCGGGCGACCCTACAAAGGTAGAGCGTTTTGAACTTTTCATCAATACATGGGAAATGTGTAATGCATATTCTGAGTTGAACGATCCGATCGATCAGCGCGAGCGTTTTGCAGCGCAGGATGCTGCATTTGAGGCTGGAGACGAAGAGGCAAACCATACAGACGAAGATTTCTTGAATGCACTTGAGATCGGTATGCCACCGACAGGTGGTATCGGTTACGGAATCGACCGACTGGTTATGCTCTTGACAGACTCTGCGGCAATCCGTGATGTATTGTTGTTTCCTACGATGAAGTCCCTTGAGAAATAAACCACCATATATAGTGGAAAAACTTTTAAAATCAACAATATTTAGTAGTTTTGAAGGAAAGAAAAATAGCCCTTAAGCCAAACTTAAGCCAATCGATGCAAAGAAATGTGCAGGAATTAATTTGAGCCAGGATGGGCGGTACTTGAATATTAAAATATAAGCCATGAGATTGTCACAGAAGTGGAGTCTCATGGCTTTTTTGTCGTCATTAACCGACAGCCTGAAATTGACATTATTCGCCGTCAAGACTATAATATAATTTGAGTTTATGTAGTTAAAAACGGTTGAAAAGACGATGGAGAATTTGACTTATGGAATATCTTTCAATTGCTCAGACAGCAGAAAAATGGGGCTTATCCAAAAGACGTGTACAGGTACTTTGCTCAGAGGGACGTATTCCGGGGATTATGCGAATTGGTACAGTGTGGGCTGTACCAGCCGATGCTGAGAAGCCGAAGGATGCAAGAATAAAGAGTGGGAAATATATCAAATCGAAAGAAAATAAAGTGGAGAGTGAAGATAGATGATTAATATTCGAAAATTAGAAAGTGAGCTGTGGGAGTCTGCGGATCTGCTACGTGCAGGTTCAAAACTTACATCCAATCAATACTGTATGCCTGTATTGGGGCTTATCTTTCTGAGATACGCATATAGCAGATTTAAAATGGTTGAGCAAGAAATCTTGAAGGGAAGACCTTCTCGTGGAGGTCGAGTTATGCCGGTAGAGGCAAGTGACTTTGCAGCAAAGAGCGCACTCTATCTTCCCAAGGAAGCACAGTATGATTATCTGCTCAATCTTCCTGATGATATTTCTGCAGCTGACTTAAAAAATAAAGACGGACACACAATGACCAGCCTTGGTGAAGTGGTTAATAATGCCATGTCTCTGATTGAGGATCAGAGTGAACAGCTTGTTGGTGTGTTGCCAAAAAGCTATACCGATTTTTCGGATGAGATTCTGTCTGAACTTCTCCGTATTTTTAATAATTCTGCATTGGATGAAGTCGGTGGAGATATCATCGGTAGAATCTATGAATATTTCCTGAATAAGTTTGCCAAGAATATTGCTTCAGATGACGGCGTGTTCTTCACACCAAAATCACTGGTAAAAATGATTGTAAATATCATAGAGCCTTCCGGAGGTATACTGTTGGATCCAGCCTGCGGAAGTGGCGGGATGTTCATCCAGTCCGGAGATTTTGTTAATGCAAAAGGTTTTAATGCCAATAGCACAATGACTTTTTATGGACAGGAGAAGGTAGAATACAATGCTCAGCTCTGCCTTATGAATATGGCTGTGCATGGTCTTACCGGTGTTATTAAATCCGGTGATGAAGCGAATACCTTTTATCATGATGCACACAATCTGAACGGATGTTGTGATTATGTTATGGCAAATCCACCTTTTAATGTGGATAAGGTCAAGGCTGAGTCCACTGAGAGTGCAGGACGTTTGCCTTTTGGTATGCCGAGTGTAAATAAGGATAAAGAAATCGGTAATGGTAATTATCTTTGGATATCTTATTTCTACAGTTATTTGAATGAAAATGGTCGTGCCGGATTTGTTATGGCCTCCTCTGCAACGGACAGCCAGGGAAAAGACAAAGATATCAGAGAAAGCCTTGTAAAGACGGGACACGTAGATGCGATGATCAGTGTAGGAAATAACTTCTTCTACACAAAATCCTTGCCTTGTTCTCTTTGGTTCTTTGACAAGGGCAAAGCAGACGATATCAAAGACAAAGTGCTGTTCATTGATGCAAGAAACTATTATACAGTCGTTGACCGTACACTGAACGAATGGTCAGATTGGCAGCTGAAAAACATGAATGCCATTGTATGGCTTTATCGTGGAGAAACAGATAAATACAAGGATCTTCTTGAGGAGTATCGCACTACTCTCGGCAGTGACAAGCCTTTTGCAGAACAGGTGCATGAACTGTCTGAACAGTTGAAAGCACTTAGTGCAGATGCAAAGAAGGCTGTGGGAGCTGCAGCAAAGAAAGAGAAAAAGAAAACACAGGCTGAATATGACGAGAAAATTGCAGAACTTACAGAAACACTAACCATTGCCAAGGAAGCAAACTGGCTTTATGAGAAATTCGGAGACGGAGATTATGCGGATGTTCTAGGTCTTTGCAAGGTTGTTACTATTTCTGAAATTGAAGAAAAGGGCTGGTCACTTACTCCTGGTGCATATGTAGGTGTTGCACCTGTTGAAGATGATGGCGTGGATTTTGAGGAACGAATGGCTGAAATTTATAAAGAACTTCTTTCTCTGCAAGCGGAATCCAATGATTTGATGGATGCCATCTCACAGAATATGAAGGAGATGGGGTTATGAAAAAGGAACTAAAAATAGCGTTCAACGCACCGTTGCTAGAAGGCGATACTGAAAGTCAAACGTATGGATGTAGAGCAAACAATCCGGATATTTGTAAAAACAATGGCATAGAAGACATTTGTGCATTTGAAAGTAAAGACTACATTTGTAAAACGCCATCACGTGCATGGAAAAAACAGTATTTAAAATTAAAGGGGGAATAGCAATGATTCTTCAAGATGTATGCGAGCTAATTGTAGATTGTCCCCATTCTACTGCAAAAGATGAGAGAGCCGGGTATCCGTTAATTAGGACTCCCAATATTGGAAAAGGTAGATTAATTTTAGATGGAGTCCATAGGGTTTCGAAGGAAGTATATGATAAAAGAAATTTAAGAGCTATTCCGCGTGCAGATGACATTATATTTGCTAGGGAAGCACCAGCTGGAAACGCAGCACTTATAAAAGAGGGACAAGAAGTATGCCTTGGACAAAGAACTGTATTGATTAGACCAAATTCAAAATTGGTTTATCCTTCGTATCTTGTTTATTACATTTTGGCACCTCAACAACAGTATAAGCTTCTGGGAAGTGCGAACGGAGCTACAGTAGCTCATGTTAATTTACCGATCATAAGAAAAATGGCAATTGAGCTTCCTGAAATGAAAACACAAATAAAAATTGCAGATATTCTGTCAACTTACGACAACCTCATCGAAAACAACCAAAAGCAAATCAAACTCCTTGAGGAAGCGGCACAGCGTCTATATAAGGAATGGTTTGTAGATTTACGTTTCCCGGGATATGAGAATGTGAAAATTGTTGATGGTGTACCGGAGGGGTGGAATGCTTGTACAGTAGGTGATGTTATTAATTTTAATCCTAAAACTTCACTCACAAAAAAGCGCATTAAGCAGAGCGTTCCAATGGCCGCATTAAGTACAAACTCAATGGTGCTAAATTCTGCTGAATTTACGTCAACAGAATCCAACGCAGGAGCAAAATTCCGCAATGGGGACACGTTGCTTGCACGTATAACGCCATGTTTGGAAAATGGAAAAACGGCATATGTGGAAGGGATAAATTCAGATGAAGGTGCAGTTGGTTCCACGGAATTCATTGTCATGAGAGCAAAGAAGATCAATCAATATATGGTTTATTTGCTTGCACGAACAGATGATTTCCGAAAAACTGCTATTAATAGCATGACTGGAAGCGATGGCAGACAACGAGCACAAGTGGACAAAATTAGGGTATATCCATATTTGTTAGCTCCTCAGTCAGTTATAGAAAAGTTTGCGTTATTGGTCAAACCTTTATTTGAGCAAATATATTTAAAAAACGGCCAGAATACACAATTAGCTGAAGCCCGTGATCGCTTACTTCCGAAGCTCATGAGCGGAGAAATTGAGGTATAAAATCAAATGCTACCAAGGTTCTATTTTTGGCAAGTTAATAAGGCAGAGCGATTGGTAGAACCAAAAAGTAGGTGTGAAAAAGCTATTGTGTAAGGAGAGAATAGATTGTGAGCAAGAGTTATTGCGAGTGTATGGAGGAAATTACTGCTGAAGAATTATATAGGGGATTGCTTGCTCATGGAATGTTCACAGAAAAACTCCCTCCAATATTTACAGCAGAAGAATTCTGCGATTATGTTCCTTCACAAAACTTTACAGAGCCAAAAGGCGGATCTGGATATATTTATTTTGAATCAATGCGTGATATAAATATTCCACGATCTTTAGGAATTCCGAATCCGATGGCTTATCAGAAATTATGCAGATTCCTAAGTGATAACTGGGATTCTATAAAAGAACATTTCAAAAAGCAAACGGAAGGAAACGGGCATAAAATCAGCAGAATTCATATTCGAAAGATGAAAGATACAGATGTTCTTTTCAAGATGAATTACAAGAATTGGAAAACGGATGATTCACCGGTGCCGGAAATTCTGGTTGGAAAGAAGTATGCAGTAAGTGCTGATATTTCGACTTGTTTTCCAAGTATGTATACTCATGCACTGGGGTGGGCTTTAGCTGGTAAAGAAGTAGCAAAGCAGAACAGAAAACAGAGTGAGTGGTTCAATAAATTAGATCATATTTGCATGAATCTACGAAACGGGGAAACGCATGGTTTCATAATCGGACCGCATGCATCGAATCTTTTGTCAGAAATTATTTTGACAGTTGTTGATCGGCAGTTAAGTAAGAATGGCTGGGAATATATACGAAATATTGATGATTATACTTGCTATGTTGCCACATATGAAGAAGCTCAGAGGTTTTTGACAGAGCTAGCTTCACAACTGAGAGTTTTTGATTTACCACTGAATCATAAGAAGACTAAGATTGAAGAATTGCCTATGGCATCAACGAAACACTGGGTTCGACAGTTGAACTCTTTTGATTTTAATAGTACATATGGC